>NZ_LFVW01000769.1:0-4702 GCF_001182915.1 Kitasatospora sp. MY 5-36 | reverse complement strand
CAGCACCGGGACGCCGCCGCCCAGGCCGCCCGGCTGCCCTCGGTGGCCTGGGAGGCCGCCCGGGAGTCGCTGGCCGCCGGGCACCCGGTGCTCATCCAGGTGCCCCGGCGCGGCTACGTGCCCAGGCTGGCCTGCGGGCGCTGCCGGACCCCCGCCCGCTGCCGGCGCTGCGAGGGGCCGCTGGAGGCGCCCTCGGCGGACGCCACGCTGTGCTGCGCCTGGTGCGGGGAGCCGGAGAACGACTGGCACTGCCCCGAGTGCGGGTCCTTCCGGCTGCGGGCCCAGGTGGTCGGGGCCCGGCGGACGGCGGAGGAGCTGGGCAAGGCGTTCCCGCGCATCCCGGTGCGGACCTCGGGCCGGGATGCGGTGCTGGCCACCGTGCCGGACGAACCCTCCCTGGTGATCTCCACGCCCGGCGCGGAACCGGTGGTCGAGGGCGGCGGCGGGTACGGGGCCGTACTGCTGCTGGACGGCTGGGCGCTGCTCGGCCGGCCGGACCTGCGGGCGGGGGAGGAGACGCTGCGGCTCTGGCTCACGGCGGCCGCGCTGGCGCGGCCCTCGACGGAGGGCGGGACGGTGGTCGTGGTCGCCGAGCCCACGGCCCGCCCGGTGCAGGCACTGGTCCGGTGGGACCCTTTGGGGCACGCCGGGCTGGAGCGGGACGAACGGGCGCAGCTGCACTTCCCGCCGGTGTCCCGGATGGCCTCGGTGAGCGGCAGCCCCTCGGCGGTCGCGGACCTGCTGAACCTGATCCGGCTGCCGGAGGAGGCGGACGTGCTCGGGCCGGTGCCGTCGCCGGCGCTGCGGGGGGAGGAGCAGGAGCGGGCGCTGCTGCGGGTGCCGCCCGGGCAGGGGGCCGCGCTGGCGGCGGCGCTCAAGGCGGCGCAGATCGCGCGGATCGCGCTGCGGACGGCGGAGCCGGTACGGGTGCGGGTGGACCCGACGGACATCGGCTGAGACGGACATCGGCTGAGGGCGGGGGTCGGGGGACTTCGGGGGCTCGCGGGTGGGTGCGTCGCGTCCGGGGGCTTGGGGACCGGTGGCCCGGCGGGGCGGGGTGAGTGGGCCACCCCGCCCCGGACGGCCCGGGTGCGTGGCTCGGTCAGCCGCGCAGCGGGATGCCGGGTCGGTCCGCCTGGGGGCGGTCGACGGGGGTGCTGCGGTCGGTCGTGGTGCGGTCGACGGGGGTGCGGTCGATCGTGGTGCGGTCGATGCCGGGGCGGTCCAGCGGGCCCCGGTCCAGCGCGCCCCGGTCCAGCGCGCCCCGGTCGATGCCGGTTCGGTCGATGCCGGCGCGGTCGATGGGCGTGCGGTCGATCGTGGTGCGGTCCATCGGCGTGCGGTCGATGCCAGCGCGGTCGATCGTGGCGCGCTCCAGGGCGCGACCGTCCAGGCCGCCCTGGCGGGCCGCCGGGACGGTCGTGGCCAGACCGGTGCGCTCGGTGCCCGTGGGCAGCTCCTCGGAGCGGTCCGGACGGGCCTGGCCCGGGACGGCGCCGCTCGCGGCGAGGAGTTCGCTGGTCGGCCGGCGCATCCCGTAGCGCCGGTGCACCGCCTGCTTGGTGACCCCGAGGGCGGAGCCCACCGAGTCCCAGGAGAACCCCAGCGCCCGGTCGAACTCGACCGCCGCCGCCACCAGGGTCTCCACGCTCTCCCGCAGCTCCTGTGCCAGGCGCACGGTCGGCGCCGGCGCCCGCCCGTACACCACGAAGCCGGCCGAGGTGCTCGGTCGGCGCGGACGGTAGACGTTGCCCAGTTGAGCGGTGAGCGTCCGCAGCGCGTCGACCTGCCGCCTCACCCGCTCGATGTCCCGCACCAGCAGGTGCAGGCTCGCCCGCGCCCGGGCGTCGTGGTTGATCTGCTCGGCCATGGCCTACGTGCCACCTTCCGTACGGTTCAGCTCGGCCGGGACGCGGTGTCCCGTGCGCCCGGCCCCGGTCAATCTCTCTTGACCAACGCCGAAGCGGGGGCCGGGGTAACGCGGCTCGGCACAGTCGGGGCGTGCCGGGCGGCGATCCGGTGCTGATCCGGCGCCGGTCTGGGCCCTGAGGCGGTGCCGGTCCGGTGCCGGTCCGGGCTCCGGGGAAGCCCTCGGCGGGCGGCCGCGCGGGTTGCATAGACTGGCGGGTGAACCAGCCGCCGACCGCAGCCCGCGCCCCTACGGACAGGAGCCCGTACCCCGTGGCGATCCAGCCGATCCGTCTCTTCGGAGACCCCGTCCTGCGGTCCACCGCCCAGCCGGTGACCACCTTCGACAAGGAACTGCGCAAGCTGGTCGGCGACCTCACCGACACCATGCTGGACGCCCCCGGCGCCGGCCTCGCCGCGCCGCAACTCGGCGTCTCGCTGCGGGTGTTCACGTACCACGTGGACGGCGTCACCGGGCACCTGATCAACCCGGACCTGTCGCTGAGCGAGGAGGAGCAGGACGGCCCCGAGGGCTGCCTGTCGCTGCCGGGCCTGCGCTACGACACCACGCGCGCGTACGGCGTGGTGGCCAAGGGCTTCAACATGTACGGCGATCCGGTGACGGTGGAGGGCACGCGGTTGCTCGCCCGGTGCATCCAGCACGAGACCGACCACCTGGACGGCATCATCTTCATCGACCGACTGGACCGCGAGCAGCGCAAGGCCGCGCTGAAGGCGATCCGGGAGGCGGACTGGGGCGCCGGGCCGGCCCCGGTGGTCAAGGTCTCGCCGCACAGCACCTTCGGGTCCGCCCGCTGAGTTCGGCCGGTTCCTTCGGTCCCGGCGGCCCTGGTGGTCTTCCCCGGTCGTTGTCGGTCTTCGTTGGTTTCTTGAACTTCCTTTTGCAGAAAGGCACTTGATGCGTCTCGTCTTCGCCGGCACCCCCGAGGTCGCCGTTCCCGCCCTGGACGCCCTGCTCGCCTCGGACCGGCACGAGGTCGTCGCCGTGGTCACCCGCCCCGACGCCCCGGCCGGGCGTGGGCGCAAGCTGGTCGCCAGCCCCGTCGCCCAGCGCGCCGAGGAGGCCGGGATCGAGGTCCTCAAGCCGGCGAAGCCCAGCGACCCGGACTTCGTCGCCCGGCTCATCGAACTCGCCCCCGACTGCTGCCCGGTGGTCGCCTACGGCGCGCTGCTGCGCCCCGGCACCGTGGAGATCCCCAAGCACGGCTGGGTCAACCTGCACTTCTCGCTGCTGCCCGCCTGGCGCGGCGCGGCCCCGGTCCAGCACGCGGTGCTGGCCGGCGACGAGGTCACCGGCGCGTCCACCTTCCTGATCGAGCAGGGCCTGGACTCCGGCCCGGTCTACGGCGTGATCACCGAGGAGATCCGCCCGACCGACACCAGCGGCGAGCTGCTCACCAGGCTCTCCCTCTCCGGTGCGCGGCTGCTCGCGGCCACCATGGACGGCATCGAGGACGGCTCCCTGCACGCCGTGCCGCAGCCCGCCGAGGGCGTCACGCTCGCGCCGAAGATCAGCGTCGAGGACGCGCGGATCGACTGGAGTCACCCCGCGCTGCGGATCGACCGGGTGGTGCGCGGCTGCGCGCCGGCGCCGGGGGCCTGGACGGAGTTCCGGGGTGAGCGGCTGAAGGTCACCGGGCCGGTCAGGCTGCTGCCGGACTCCACCGAGCTGGCGCCGGGAGAGGTCGCGATGGCGGGCAAGAACAGCGTCCGGGTCGGGACCGGCAGCCACGACATCGAGCTCGGGGAGGTGCGTCCGCAGGGGAAGAAGGAGATGCGGGCCGCCGACTGGGCCCGGGGCGCGCGCCTGGAGGCGGGGGAGCGCTTCGGGGGCTGACGCTCCGGTTTGGCGCTACTGTTCGTTTGAGATCGTCCGTGTTCGCTCGACTTCGTTGTCGTCCGATTGCGTTGTCGTCCGAGTTCGTTGCTAACCACCGTTCGTTGATAACCACCGCAGCACCTTGAGGCACCTGTGACCACCCCCAGCGCCAAGCGCGCCCCCCGCCCGCACCGCCGCCCGAAGAAGGACCCGGCCCGGATCGTCGCGTTCCGCGCGCTGCGTGCCGTCGACGAGCGCGACGCGTACGCCAACCTGATCCTGCCCTCGCTGCTCCGCGAGGCCGAGCAGAAGGGCATGGACCGGCGCGACGCCGCCCTCGCCACCGAACTGGTCTACGGCACCCTGCGCCTGCAGGGCACCTACGACGCGGTCATCGCCGCCTGCATCGACCGGCCGCTCAGCAAGGTCGACCCGCCGGTGCTGGACGTGCTCTCGCTCGGCGCCCACCAGCTGCTCACCACCCGCATCCCCAGCCACGCGGCCGTCTCGGCGACCGTCGAGCTGGCCCGGGTGGTGCTCGGCGACGGCAAGGCCAAGTTCGTCAACGCCGTGCTGCGCCGGATCAGCGCCCACGACCTGGACGCCTGGATCGAGAAGGTCGCCCCGCCGTACGACAAGGACGCCGAGGACCACCTGGCGGTCGTGCACTCGCACCCGCGCTGGGTGGTCTCCGCGCTCTGGGACTCGCTCGGCCGTTGGCAGCCGGACGCCTCCGGGCGCGCCGCGATGGAGGAGCTGCTGCGGGCCGACAACGAGCGGCCCGAGGTCACCCTGGTCGCCCGCCCCGGCCGGGCCACCGTCGACGAGCTGGCCGACGCGCTGCCCGAGGCCGAACCGGGCCGCTGGTCCCCGTTCGCCCTGCGGCTCGCCGAGGGCGGCGACCCGGGCGCCGTCGCGGCCGTGCAGGAGAACCGGGCGGGCGTGCAGGACGAG
>NZ_LFVW01000768.1:0-4705 GCF_001182915.1 Kitasatospora sp. MY 5-36 | reverse complement strand
CTCGGGCAGCGCGTCGCGGTCGAGCTTGCCGCCCGGGCCCAGCGGGAGGGCGGGCAGGAAGACGAGCGTCGCGGGCACCAGGTAGTCGGGCACCTCGGCGGCGAGCCGGCCGGTGATCGCGCCCTGCAGGGCCGGGTCCAGCCGGGGGCCGTCCTGCGGTGCGCCCTCGCCGGCGGGGACGACGTAGCCGACCAGCCGGTTGCCCCGGACGGCGGCGGCGGCCTCCCGGACCTCGGGGCAGCCGGTCAGCCGGGCCTCGACCTCCTCCAGCTCGATCCGGTAGCCGCGCAGCTTGACCTGGTGGTCGGAGCGGCCGAGGAACCGGAGTTCGCCGTCCTCGGTGAACCTGACGACGTCCCCGGTGCGGTACATCCGCTCGCCGTCGCGGAACGGGTCCGGCACGAACCGCTCGGCGGTGGTGCCGGGCCGGTTGACGTAGCCGTGCGCGAGGCCGACGCCGCCGAGGTAGAGCTCGCCGGACTCGCCGGCCGGGAGCGGCCGCAGCTCGTCGTCGAGCACGTAGACCAGGTCGGTGGTGGTCGGCGGGCCGATGGTCGGCTCGTCCGTCCCGTCCTCGGGCACCAGCCCGAACGAGCAGAAGACGGTGCCCTCGGTGGGGCCGTAGGCGTTGAACACCCGGGTGGCGCCCGTCTCCCGGTAGGCCCGGTCGGCCAGCTTGCGGCGCAGCGCCTCGCCGCCGAAGACGATCGACCGCACGTTCGGGGGCAGGGCGCCGGCGTCGAGCAGGCCGTTCATGACCGACGGGACGACGGACAGGTGGGTGATCCGGTCCGCGTACCGGCTCTCCGTCAGGTGGACGGCGCTCTCGACGAGCACGACGGCGCCGCCGCGGCACAGCGCGTTGAAGACCTCCATCACGGACAGGTCGAAGCAGACCGAGCTGGCCGCCGAGACGCCGCTCAGGTCGCAGCCCTCCAGGACCCGGTCCATCTCGGCGAGCATCGCCACGGCGCCGGCGTGCCGGACGGCCACGCCCTTGGGCGTGCCGGTGGAGCCCGAGGTGTAGATGACGTACGCGGTGTCCTCGGGCACGACCGCCACGGGCTCGGCGCCGGGCTCGGTGGCCGTGGTCCCGCCGAGCACGACCACGGTCGGGCCGGGCGGGCAACTGGCCCGGGACGCGGGCGTGGTGAGCAGCAGCCGGGTCCCGCTGTCCCGGACCATGAAGGCCAGCCGGTCGGCGGGGTAGTTCGGGTCCAGCGGCAGGTAGCAGGATCCGGCGCGCAGGGCCGCCAGGACGGCGACGAGCAGGTCGGGGGTGCGCTCGACGCAGATGCCGACCGGGACGCCCGGGCCCGCGCCGTCGGCCAGGAGCCGCTCGGCCAGCTCGCGGGACCGCTCGTTCAGCTCGCCGTAGGTCAGCACGCCGGCGTCGGAGTAGACCGCGGTCGCGTCGGGGTTCTTGACCGCCTGGGCGATGAACTCGGAGTGCAGGGTTTCGGTCACTGCTCTGTCTCCTTGGGGAGGCCGGCCGGCGCGATGTCGCCGAGGGCCTGGTCGGGTCGGGCGATCGAGTCGAAGAGCACGGTGCGGTACAGCGCGAGCAGGGCCGTCACGGTCTGCCTCTCCAGGTAGCCCGGTTTGAACTGGACGTGGCCGGCCACCCGGCCGTCGATGTCGGCCATCGAGATCTCCAGGTCGAACTTGGCGAGGTGCCTGCGCACCTGGAGCGGCTCGAGCGGCAGCGCGGCGTCCGGGGAGAGGGTCTCGCCGACGCCGTGGAAGAGCTTGACGGAGCGGGGGAAGGCGTCCGAGGAGAGCCAGTTCACCACCACGTCGAACCACGGGGAGCGGCCCTCGGCGCGCGGCGGCTTCAGCTGGGCGGCCAGCAGGTCGAGGGGGTAGTTCATGTGCTCCAGGAGGCCGAGCGAGAAGGCGTGGACCTCGCGCAGCAGCTCGCGGAAGCTGCGGTCCCCGGCGGGGTTCGCCCGGACCAGCACGGTGTTGAGGTAGTAGCCGATCGCGGACTCCCAGCCGGGCTCGGCCCGTTGGGCGATCGCGGTGGCCAGCACCGAGTCCTCCGTCCCGGCCGCGCGGTTGAGCGTGGCGAAGAACCCGGCCAGCACGACGGTGCTGATCGACACGCCCTCGCGCACCGCGAACTCCCGCAGCAGGCGGGTCTCCTCGGCGCTCCAGCGGAACGCGAGGTCGCGGCCCTCGTAGGTGACGCCCGGCGGCCGCTCCTTGCTGGACAGGTCCAGGTGGGCGGGCGGGTCGGCGAGCTTCTCCGACCACCAGTCCAGCGCCGCCTCCGCGGCCGGCCCGGCCAGCCACTGCCGCTCCCACTCGACGAACTCGGTGTACGGGGCGACCGGCGTGCGGTCGGCCGGGTCGGCGCCCTCGTAGAACTCCTGGAGCTCGCGGATCATGATGTCGGCCGAGGCCGCGTCCGAGGCGATGTGGTGGACCAGCACCATCAGGAAGTGGTCGGACGGACCGCGCCGCATCAGGACGACCCGCACCAGCGGACCGTTGTCCATGTCCAGCGGCTCGTGCCCGTACCGGGCCAGTTCCTCGCGGGCCTCCTCGTCGTCCAGGTCGGCGGTGTCCACCACGAGGAACTCGTACACCGGCTCGTCCAGGACGACCTGGTACGGGCGGCCGCCCGCCTCCACGTAGAGGGTGCGCAGCGCGGGGTGCCGGTCGAGCACGGCCAGGACGGCGCGCTCCAGGGCGTCCTCGTCGACCGCCGTCCGGATCCGGGCGGTCACCATGTAGTTGTAGGGCACGGCGTCCGGCGCGATCATCTGCATGAACCAGAGCGAGGCCTGGCCGTGCGAGGCCGGCGCCAGTTCGAGGCCGAGGCCGTCGGCGCGCAGCTGCTCCGACGCCGGCGCGTCGGTGGCCTCCAGCAGGCCGCGCGCGTCCAGCTCCTCCAGCAGCTCCTCGGCGTCCAGTTCGGACAGGTCCTCCAGGAAGGACCGCGCCGGCTCGGGCGTGGGCGTCGAAGCCTGGGGCGCCTGGACCGCCTGGACCGCCTGGGGCGGCTGAGGGGCGGGAGTGGCCGGTCCGTCGGCGAGCCCGACGAAGTGGCCGACCACCTCGGCGATGGAGCGCCCGTCCAGGAACACCACCGGCGAGACCCGGTGCCCGAGGACGGCCTGCATCCGGTTGACGAGGCGGATCGCGAGCATCGAGTCGAGGCCGAAGTCGCGCAGGCCGGCGCCGGCGTCGAACCTGCCCGCCGGTACGCCCAGCGCGTCGGCGAGTTCGGCGAGGACGACCTCCGCCACCGGCCGCTCCGCCACCGGGGCCTGCGCGGGCTGCGCCGCGACCGGTTCGGCGACGGCGGTGGCCGCGACCTGGGTGGCCGGGGCGGGCTCGCGGCGGGGCTCGGAGTCGATCCAGTAGCGCTCCTTCTGCCACTGGACGAGCGGGGTCTCCACCACCTCGACGTCGTCGCCGAACAGCGGGTCGAAGGTCAGCGGCAGGCCCCTGACGAACAGTTCGGCGGCGGCGCCCAGCAGGCAGCGGAGGTCGCTCTCCCCGCGCCGCATCGAGTTGACCGCGTGCACCCGGACGCCTCGGGACAGTCCGGTCTCCTCGACCGCGCCGCGCAGCGTCTCGTGCGGGCCGATCTCGATGAAGGTGGAGACGCCCCGGTCGACGAGCGCGGCGGTCGCCTCGGCGAACCGGACCCGGTCGCGCAGGTTGCGCACCCAGTAGTCGGCGTCGACGGGCGGGTTCACCGCGCCGGCCAGGGCGGTGGAGTGGAAGTCGAGGCCGGGCGTCAGCGGGGTGATGTCCTTGAGGCGCTCACGCAGCGGGCCGGTCAGCGCGTCCATGCCGGGGCTGTGCATCGGCCGTTCGACCCGGAGCCTCCTGGCCGTGATCCCGTCCCGGCCGAGGTCGGCCGCCAGGGCGTCGAGGGCCTCGCGCGGGCCGGAGACCACCGTGCTGGTGGGGCTGTTGACGGCCGCGACGGCCGCCTGCCCGGCGTAGGCGGCGAGCCGGGGCAGCAGCTCCGGCTCCGGCAGGTCGACCGAGAGCATCGCGCCCGCGGCGGCCTCGTGTTCGAGCAGCTGCGAGCGGGCGACCACGACCTTGGCGGCGTCCTCCAGGGACAGCGCGCCGGCCACGCAGGCGGCCGCGACCTCGCCCAGGCTGTGCCCGACCACGGCGGCCGGCTCGACGCCGAGTCCGAGCCAGACCTTCGCCAGCGAGACCTGGAGGGCGAACAGCACCGGCTGCTGGACGTCCAGCTCCTCGTACCGGGCCTGCCCGTCCGGGGCGGTGAGCCGGTCGAGCACCGAGCCGCCGCCGGCCGCGCGCACGGCGTCGTCGCAGGCGTGCATCCACCGCCGGAAGCCGGCGTGCGAGCGCAGCAGTTCGCGGCCCATGCCGGCCCAGTGGGTGCCGGTGCCGGAGAACACCAGCGCCACCCGCCGGTCGGCGGTGCCGGAGACCGTGCCGGTGACGGCGTCGGGGTGCGGCCGGCCGTCGGCGATCCGGGCGAGCCCGTCCAGGACGTCCTGCCGGTCGCGGGCGAACAGGGCGATCCGGTGGGCGTGGTGGGTGCGCCGGGCGGCGAGGGTGTAGGCGAGGTCGGAGACCCGCAGGGCCGGGTCGCGTTCGACGTGGTTGGACAGCGCGCGGCAGGTGTCGGCCAGCGCGTCCGCGGTCCGGGCCGTGACGGGGACCAGGTGCACCCGGTCGGCCGCCGCGGCCTCGCCGCCGCCCGGCG
>NZ_LFVW01000767.1:0-4706 GCF_001182915.1 Kitasatospora sp. MY 5-36 | reverse complement strand
CCGGGCCGGTACGGGCCCCGGTCACCGGCCCCGAGGACGCGTCGGAGGGCGGGCCGGGCGGGGCGGGGCTCCGGGCGGAGCCCCGAGCGCGGCTGCGGGGGCGGCCTCATGAACCGGCCGGTGCGCCACCGTCCGGTCCCGGGACCGCTTCCGGTCCGTCTGCCTCCGGCCCGTCCGGCCCGTTCGGGGCCCCCGGCCCGTCGTCCGGTGCCTCCGTGGCTTCGGGTGCCCCGGCCAGCAGGACGCCCAGGAGCCGGATGGCGGCGGCCTTGTCCAGCGGGTCGTTCCCGTTGCCGCACTTGGGCGACTGGACGCAGGACGGGCAGCCGCGCTCGCACTCGCAGGAGGCGATCGCCGTCCGGGTGGCCGTCAGCCACTGGACCGCCCGCTGGAAGCCGCGTTCGGCGAAGCCGGCCCCACCGGGGTGGCCGTCGTAGACGAACACGGTCGGCAGGCCGGTGTCCGGATGCAGCGGCACGGAGACGCCGCCGATGTCCCACCGGTCGCAGGTGGCGAACAGCGGCAGCAGCCCGATCGAGGCGTGCTCGGCGGCGTGGGCGGCGCCGGGCAGCTGGTCGGGCGGGATGTCCGCGTCGAGCAGCTGGTCCTCGGTGACGGTCCACCAGACCGCCCGGGTGCGCAGTGTGCGGGGCGGCAGGTCGAGCTTGGTCTCGCCCATGATCTCCCCGGTGGAGATCCGCTTGCGGAGGTAGCCGACCACCTGGTTGACCACCTCCACCGAGCCGAAGCTGAGCCGGCCCTCGCCCCAGTCCACGGTGGTGTCGGTGTCGAGGACGGAGATGGAGGTGATGTGGCGGGCGGCCGTGGTGTACGGCGGGTCGGCCGGTTCGACCAGGGCGACGGAGTTCTCCAGGTCGAACTCCCGGACCAGGTAGGTGCGGCCCTGGTGCAGGTGGACGGCGCCGGTGTGGACGGTGGTGTGCGCGGCCGCGGCGTCCACCGTGCCGAGCAGCCGGCCGGTGTCGGCCTCGACGATCTGCACCGGGTTGCCGCCGCTGCCGCGCAGGTCCACGGCGTCGGCCGCGCGCTCGCGACGGGTCCAGTACCAGGAGCCGTCGCTGCGCCGGCGCAGCAGGCCGCGCCGCTCCAGGACCGGCAGCAGTGGTGCGGTGGACGGCCCGAACAGCTCCAGGTCGGCGTCGGTGAGCGGGAGTTCGGCGGCGGCCGCGCACAGGTGCGGGGCGAGCACGTGCGGGTTGTCGGGGTCGAGCACGGTGGCCTCGACGGGGGCCGCGAACAGCGCCTCGGGGTGGTGCACCAGGTAGGTGTCCAGCGGGTCGTCCCGGGCGATCAGGACGGCCAGCGCGCCCTGGGCCTCCCGCCCCGCGCGGCCCGCCTGCTGCCAGAGCGAGGCCCGGGTGCCGGGGTAGCCGGCCATCAGGACGGCGTCGAGGCCGGAGATGTCGACGCCGAGTTCGAGAGCGGAGGTGGAGGCGAGGCCGAGCAGTCGTCCGGAGTGCAAGTCGCGTTCCAAGGCCCGGCGTTCGTCGGCGAGGTAACCGCCGCGGTAGGCGGCCACCCGTCCGGCGAGCGGGCGGCCGAGCTGGTCCTGGGCCTGGAGCGCGACGAGCTCGGCGGCGCGCCGGGAGCGCACGAAGACGACGGTGCGGGTCTCCCGTTCGACCAGCTCGGTCAGCAGGTGGGCCGCCTCGGCGGTCGCGGTGCGGCGCACGGGCGCGCCGTGCTCGCCGACGTTCTCGGTCAGCGGCGGCTCCCAGAGGCCGAAGACCATCGGCCCGCGCGGCGAGGCGTCCTCGGTGACGGCCACGGCGGGCAGGCCGGTCAGCCGCCGGGCGGTCGCGGCCGGGTCGGCGGTGGTGGCGGAGGCCAGCAGGAAGGCGGGTGACGAACCGTAACGGGCGCAGATGCGGCGCAGCCGCCGCAGCACCTGGGCGACGTGCGAGCCGAACACGCCCCGGTAGCTGTGGCACTCGTCCACGACCACGTAGCGCAGCGCCTTGAGGAAGGAGGACCAGCGGGCATGGCCGGGCAGGATGCCCCGGTGCAGCATGTCCGGGTTGGTGAGCACGTAGGAGGCGTACTGGCGGACCCACTCGCGCTCCTCGGGCGGGGTGTCGCCGTCGTAGAGGGCGGCGCGCACCCTCGGTGGGGCGAGTTCGGCGGCCCGGCGCCGCTGGTCGGCGGCGAGCGCCTTGGTCGGGGCCAGGTAGAGCGCGGTGGCGCCGCGGCCGTTGCGGGCCTCGGTGCCGTCCAGCAGGTCGCTGAGCACCGGGGCCAGGTAGCCCAGCGACTTGCCCGAGGCGGTGCCTGTGGCGATCACCACAGTCTGGCCGCTTTTGGCCAGATTCATCGCTTCTGCCTGGTGCGCCCACGGCTGTTCGACCCCGACGGCACGAGCCGCGGCCACGACCTCCGGACGGATCGAGTCCGGCCATGGTGAATAACGCGCAGGTCGGGCGGGAAGGTGCTCCGTATGGGTGAGTCGGTCGGACCGCCCCCGGCCGGCGGCCAGGGTCGTGAGCAGTGCCTCGGGCGGGCTGTGTCGGGGCGGCATGAGGACCCAGTGTGTCACCGGCGTGACGGAGAATCGTCGTAAGCCATCGTGCGGGCATGGTCGCAGGTGGTTGAATGTGGCCGTGACGGCCGTATGGCCGTGGGTCGCAGCGCCGAGGCTTGCCACGTGTGGCTGGGCGCGCCCGGGCTCGCGACCATGCGGTGGCGGCCGTCCGGCCGAGGATCGCACATGACGTAGCAAGGCAAGGTGCTGGAGGTTCCGTGGACCTGTCCCTGTCGACCCGTTCAGTCGGCGATCGTACGGTCGTCGAGGTTGGCGGCGAGATCGATGTGTACACCGCCCCGAAGCTGCGGGAGCAGCTGGTCGAGCTCGTCAACGACGGCAAGTACCACCTCGTCGTCGACATGGAAGGCGTTGACTTCCTCGACTCGACCGGCCTCGGTGTGCTGGTGGGCGGTCTGAAGCGAGTGCGTGCCCACGAGGGCTCGCTGCGCCTCGTCTGCAACCAGGAGCGCATCCTGAAGATCTTCCGCATCACCGGCCTGACCAAGGTCTTCCCGATCCACACCTCGGTGGACGACGCGGTCAACGCGACCGACTGACGCGGCCGGGCCGGCCCGTGCGGCCGGCCCCGCTCGTTCTTCGCGTCCGGGTGCCCGGGTCCGTGTGACCCGGTGCGTCCCCCGGGCGCCCCTGGGCCGGTTCCGCCGGCCCGCAGGGGCCGGGTCTCCGGCCCCGGTCGGAGCACCCCGAGGGGGAGAGATGGCAACCGTCGAACTTCGATTCAGCGCGCTTCCCGAGCACGTGCGGACGGCCAGGCTGGTCGCCGCGGCCGTCGCCAGACGGGCCGGGGTCGACGAGTCGGTGCTCGACGAGGTACGGCTCGCGGTCGGTGAGGCGTGCTCCCGCGCGGTCGGACTGCACCAGCGCGGCGGCATCGGCGGCGCGGTCCGGGTCGCGCTGACCGATCAGGAGAAGCGTTTCCTCATCGAGGTCGAGGACGAGGCCGGCCCCGCCGCCGTCCCGGCCTCCGGCGACGCCGAGGGCGGCGAGCCGGACGAGGACACCCTGGGCCTCGCCGTGATCACCGGCCTGGTCGAGGACCTGGAGGTCACCAACGGCGCGGCCGGTGGCCTGATCCGGATGAGCTGGCCGGTTTCGGTCGCCTCCATCGCGGTCTGAGGCGCTGCCTCGACGTCTCCTCGCGTCCCCGCCGCCTCGCGGGCGCTTCCTCGCGCCCGAGAGCGGCCGGGGTCCTGTTCCCGGGCATGCGGTGACACACCGCTGATCCCGGCGGTTCGCCGCGTCGTGGACGAGGACGTCCACGCGGATCCGCGCCGTGCGGCCGCTCTGGCCGCTCGCGCAGACCACCCCACCGCCGAAGCACCCCACCGCCGAAACGCCAGGGCCGGGACGCCAGGGCCGGGACGAGTGCGAGCGGGCCTGACCCGGGCCGGGGCGTCGAGAGGGCGGCCCCTGGAGGGCGGGGGAGCCGGGAATCGGGGGACGGACGAATCGGGGGACGGACATCGGCCGTGTAGGTTCGACGACCGATGACGACCGAACCGAAAGGCTTCTCCCGGTGAACAAGCGACTGCTGGCCGTACCCGCCCTCGGCGTGCTGCTCGCGTTCGGCGCCGTCGGCTGCGGCGGCGACGACAACAACAGCAAGCAGCTGGAGTCCTGGGCGTCGAACGTCTGCGGCGCTGCCAAGGACCCGATCGCCCAGGCGCAGACCGCGCTGGCCGACACCGGACAGGTGAAGACCGGCGAGGCCCCGGCCGACCTCCAGAAGCGGCTCTCCACGGACATCGGGCGGCTGGCCAAGACCAACCAGGACATAGCCGCCGCCATCGACGCGGCCGGGGCACCCAAGGTGCAGGACGGCGCGGCCCTCCAGAAGGACACCGTCGAGGAGCTGAAGAAGGCGGCCGACGGGTACGTGGAGGTCCAGAAGAAGGTGGACGCGCTGCCCAACAACGACCAGGCCAAGTTCGCCGACGGGCTGCGCAGCGTGGCCGACCAGGTGCAGCAGCTGGCCTCGCTCTCCACCCAGGCGCAGAGCAAGCTCCAGCGCGGTGAGCTCGGCGCGGCGATGGCCAAGCAGGAGGGCTGCAAGCCGTCCCCGACCACCGCCCCGAGCGGCGGCGCCACCGGCGGTGCGGGGGCCGGCGCGAGCGGCACCCCGGCCCCGGGCGGCACGACCCCG
>NZ_LFVW01000766.1:0-4722 GCF_001182915.1 Kitasatospora sp. MY 5-36 | reverse complement strand
GGCGGGCCCGGGGTCGGGCGCGACCGGCCGCTCGACACCCGTGGGCGCACGCCCGCCGCCCCCGCCCGGCGGGCCGGGGCGGCCATCGAGACGACGGAGGACAGGGCATGACCAGCACCGCCGAGGAGTACGACGTCATCGTCCTGGGGGCCGGTCCGACCGGCGAGAACGTGGCCGACCGGACGGTCGCCGCCGGGCTGCGCACCGTGATCGTGGAGGCCGAGCTGGTCGGCGGCGAGTGCTCGTACTGGGCCTGCATGCCGAGCAAGGCGCTGCTGCGGCCGGTGGCCGCGCTGGCCGACGCCCGCGCGGTGGCCGGCTCCCGGGAGGCGGTCGGCGACCGGCGACTGGACCCGGCCGCGGTGCTGGCCCGGCGGAACTCCTTCACCTCCGACTGGAAGGACGACGGCCAGGTGGAGTGGCTGCGGGACACCGGCATCGAGCTGGTGCGCGGCCACGGCCGGCTGGCCGGGGTGCGGACGGTGACGGTGGAGGCCGAGGACGGCAGCGAGCGGGTGCTCACCGCCCGGCACGCCGTCGCGGTGTGCACCGGCAGCCGCCCGGTGCTGCCCGCGCACGTGCCGGGGCTCGCCGAGGCCCACCCGTGGACCAACCGGGAGGCGACCGGGTCGCAGACCGTCCCCGGGCGGCTGGCGGTGGTCGGCGGCGGGGTGGTCGGGGTGGAGATGGCCGCCGCCTGGCGGGCGCTCGGCTCCGAGGTGGTGCTGCTGGTCCGCGGTGACGGGCTGCTGCCGCGGATGGAGCCGTTCGCGGGCGAGCTGGTCGCGGAGGGCCTGCGGGCGGCCGGGGTGGACCTCCGCTTCGGCACCGAGGTCACCGCGCTGGAGCGGGCGGACGGCTCCGGGCCGGTGACCCTCACCCTCGCCGCCCGGGACGGCCGGAACGGGGACGGAAAGGGCGGGGACGGCCAGCACGAAGACGGCCAGGGCGGGACCGGGACGCTGACCGTCGACGAGGTGCTGTACGCGACCGGCCGGGCCCCGCGCACCGCCGACATCGGGCTGGAGCAGGTCGGCCTGAAGCCGGGCGGCTGGCTGGAGGTGGACGACAGCTGCACGGTGCTCGGCGTGGACGGCGCGGAGGGTGTGGACGGCGCGTGGCTCTACGCCGTCGGGGACGTCAACCACCGGGCGCTGCTCACCCACCAGGGCAAGTACCAGGCCCGGATCACCGGCGCGGCGATCGCCGCCCGCGCCGAGGGGCGCCCGCTGGACACCTCGCGCTGGGGCGCGCACTCCGCGTCCGCCGACCTGGCGGGCGCGCCCCAGGTGGTGTTCACCCAGCCCGAGGTCGCCGCCGTCGGCCTGACCCGGGCCGCCGCCGAGGCCGCCGGACTGCGGGTGCGGACCGTCGACCACGAGATCGGCTCCGTCGCCGGGGCCTCGCTGTACGCCGACGACTACCGCGGCCGGGCCCGGGTGGTCTTCGACCTGGACCGGCAGGTGATCGTCGGCGCCTTCCTGGTCGGCCCCGGGGTCGCCGAACTGCTGCACTCGGCGACCGTCGCGGTGGTCGGCGAGGTGCCGATCGACCGGCTCTGGCACGCGGTGCCCTCGTACCCGACGATCAGCGAGGTCTGGCTGCGGCTGCTGGAGGACTGCCGGGGGTAGCGGCACCCCCGGCACGGACGGCCCCCCGGGCGGTCGGCGCGGCGAGATGTGACCACCGGTGGACGGCGGGACACTGGCACTCGGGGGCCGTCCCGGGGGGCCGTTGCTCGTGACCAGGTGGTGTGAGACATGACCGAGGTGCTGTTGGCCGTCGGAACCGAGAAGGGCCTCTTTCTCGGCCGCAGCCGCGACCGGCTGACGTGGGAGTTCAGCGGGCCGCACTTCCCGATGAACGCGATCTACTCCGTCTCCGTCGACCGCCGCGACGGCCGGACCAGAGTGCTGGCCGGCGCCGACAGCAGCCACTGGGGGCCGTCGATCTGGCGCTCCGACGACCTCGGCGCGAGCTGGTACGAGCCCCCGCGGCCGGCCATCCGCTTCCCGGAGTCCACCGGCGCCTCGCTCACCCGGGTCTGGCAGCTCCAGCCAGCCGGGGCGGAGGCCCCCGGGCGTCGTCTACGCGGGCACCGAGCCCGCCGCGCTGTTCCGCTCCACCGACGGCGGCGAGACCTTCGCGCTGGTCGAGGCGCTCTGGAACCACCCGCAGCGGCCGCAGTGGGGCGCCGGCTACGGCGGCCAGGGCCTGCACACGATCCTGACCGACCCGCGCGACCCGCAGCGGCTGCTGGTCGCCGTCTCCAGCGGCGGCGTCTACCGCAGCAAGGACGGCGGCGACAGCTGGCAGCCCTCCAACACCGGCCTGCGCGCCGAGTTCTTCCCGGAGGAGAGCCAGTACCCGGAGTTCGGCCAGTGCGTGCACAAGATCGCCCCGGACCCGGTCCACCCGGACCGGCTCTACCTCCAGAACCACGGCGGCGTCTACCGCAGCGACGACTGGGGCGCGAGCTGGCGCTCGATCGTGGACGGCCTGCCCGCCGAGTTCGGCTTCGCCGTGGCCGCCCACCCCCGCCGGGCCGACACCGCCTACGTCTTCCCGCTCGGCGGCTCGGACGACCGCATCCCGCCCGGCCGCCGCTGCCGGGTCTTCCGCACCACCGACGCCGGCACCAGCTGGCAGCAGCTCGCCCACGGCCTGCCCGGCGAGGACCACTACGGCATCGTGCTGCGCGACGCCCTGCGCACCGACGACGCCGACCCGGCCGGGATCTACTTCGGCAACCGGACCGGCGACGTGTACGGCAGCCGGGACGAGGGCGAGAGCTGGTCCCTGCTGGTCTCCCACCTGCCGGACGTGCTCTGCGTCCGGGCGGCGGTGGTGGCCTGACCCGGTGGCTGCCTGATGCGGTGCCGGCCCGACGCGGTGGTGGCCGGAAATAACCGGTTGCCGGACGGCGGGGCCTCGGTGAACATGGCCGCCGACGAACGATCACGCGATTGTGGGGTGGGCCATGGCCGAGGACTGGGTGGTCAGGCGGGGTACCGACGGCGAGCCGGTGCTGCGCTACCTGCTGGACGAGCGGGAGGGCCGGCCCTGGGCCGACCTGCTGGAGGTCCTGGACGAGTCGGTGGACGCCGCCGCGTTCGTCCGGGCCGAGCTGCCCGGCTGGGTGGTCTCCGGCCCGCCCGGGCTCGGGCAGGAGCTGGTGGCGCACGGCGCGCGGGTGCTGCGGCACGCCCACACCTTCCGCCGCGACCTGCGCGCCGACCCCCCGCCCGCCGACTGGGCCGGTACGCCGCTGCGCGAGGGCCTGCGCGCGGTGCCCTGCGACCGCGCGCCCGAGGAGCTGTACGAGGCCTGGCGGGCCGCCTTCGCCCCCGACCACGTCGACTTCTACCCGGGTGAGGACGCCCGGGTGGTGGCCGAGCGGATCACCCCGCTGCTGGAGGGCGAGGTCATCGGCCCGGTGCTGCCGTCCAGCCTGCTCGCCGTGGACGCCGAGGACCGCGTGGTCGCCGGGCTGATCCTCACCGACCGCGACGGCCTGCCCTGGATCGGCGACGTCTTCCGCCACCCGGAGCGCGGCTACCGCGGCCTCGGAGCCGACCTGCTGCGCCGCGCCGTCGGGGACGCCGCCGAGCGCGGGCTCGCGGACGTGACGCTGGTGGTGTCCGAGGGCAACCCGGCCCGCCGGGTCTACGAGTCGCTGGGCTTCCAGCTCCAGGAGACGTCGCTGACGGTGGTCGTGCCCGACGCCTGAACCCCTGAGCCTCCGGGCCTCCGAACCCCTGAACCCCTGAACCCCTGAGCCGAGTGGCCGGGCCGCCGGACACGTGCGCCCGGGCACCCGCTACTCCCGGTGCCCGCCCTCGATCCGGGCGCCGCGCACCACGACCATGGTCAGGCCGACCGCGACCAGCAGCTCCGCCCAGAAGAACGCCGCGTAGTCCAGCAGCGAACCGATCGGCGGGCTGCCGGGCGCGGCGTTGCGCATGCCGACCAGGGCGAACAGCGTGGCCGCCATCCAGCCGAGGGCGGGCCAGACGATGCCGCGCCGCTGGCGGACGATCAGCCAGGCCGCCACCAGCACGGACAGCGCCAGCGCCCACATCGCGGCCATCATGAACCAGGCCAGGATGAAGGTGCTGCGCGAGCGGCTGATCCGCTCGGTCACCACGACGGCGCCGCCCTCGCTCTGCTGCTCGGCCTGCTTGAAGACGAAGAAGGGGTCGGCCTCCTCCACGCCGATCACCACCGGGACGGGCTGCCCGCCGGCGGTGGCCTGGAAGCCGATCAGCGCGTGGTAGTGGTCGAAGGGGTAGTCGGTGACCCGGCCGTCGAGGAGGCTGAACGCCACCGCGCCGGAGGCAACCTGCTGCCCGGCCGGGTACCTGAGCACGGTCTGCTCCAGCGAGGTGGTCTCCAGCACCACGTCCCGGGCCGGGACCAGCAGGCTGTCCGGCTGCTCCAGGGCGCCGTGCGGGTGGACCAGGACCTTCGCCGTGAGCGTCTGCGCCGCCGCGTCCACCCGCTGGAGCGTCACGTCGACCTCCAGGAAGTCCGGGCCGGGCACCGTCCCGACCACCTGGACGCGGCCGCGGCTGGAGCGTTCGTCGAGGTAGAGCAGCAGCCCGGCGACGACGGACAGCACGATCGCCGCCACCACGGCGTACGCGCGCCAGGGCCTGACCTTCGGCCGGGGCGCGGTGCCCGCGCCGCGCGCCCGGGCGTGGACGCGGACCCGCGGCCGGG
>NZ_LFVW01000075.1:0-474 GCF_001182915.1 Kitasatospora sp. MY 5-36 | reverse complement strand
GCGATCACCGCCCAGTGGGTGGCGGATCGTGGTGCTTCGCGGGTCGTGCTGACGTCCCGTTCTGGCCCGGGTGCCGCCGGTGTGGCGGAGCTGGCGGCGTCGATCGCGGCTCGCGGTACGGCAGTCGACGTGGTGGCGTGTGACATCGCCGACCGCGCCTCCGTGGCGGAGATCCTGGACCGTATCGATGCGGCGGGCCCGGTGTTGTCGTCGGTGGTCCACTCGGCGGGTGTCGGTGACCGTGGGCCGGTCGAGGAGATCGAGCCTTCGGACCTGTCCTGGCTGCTGTCGGCGAAGGTCGGCGGTGCTGTGGTGCTCGACGAGTTGACGGCGGGTCGGGATCTCGACGCGTTCGTCCTGTTCTCGTCGGGCGCGGGTGTCTGGGGCAGCGGCGCTCTGGCTGGCTATGCGGCGGCGAACGCGCACCTGGACGCGTTGGTCGAGGACCGCCGCTCCCGTGGCCTGGTGGCCTCC
>NZ_LFVW01000765.1:0-4742 GCF_001182915.1 Kitasatospora sp. MY 5-36 | reverse complement strand
CTCCCCGCGCCCGCCCTGGACCGGCACCCGCGCCGTCTCCGGCCGCAGCACCGTGAACCCCGAGTCCGGGTCCCGCCGGCACTCGACCAGCACCACCCCGCCCCCGGGCCCGCCACCCAGCACCTCCCGCGCCGCCGCCGGCTCCTGCAGGGCCGCGACCACCCGCAGCTGGCTGCGCTCCGCCATCTCCCGCGCCAGCCGCAGCAGCGTGCCGGTCTGCTCGGCGGAGAGCCCCGCCCCCAGGTCCTCGGCCAGCACGGTGAGCTGCCGGTGCGCCCAGGGCACCTCGGCGGCCACGTCGAGGTCGAGCACCCCGGCCCCGGTCAGCAGCACCGCGGCGAAGGCGAGGTGGCGCAGCATGCCGTCGGAGGCCTGGTCGGCCCCGGTGCGTCCGAGGACGCCCTCGTCGAAGACGGCGAGGACCCGCTTCACGCCCGCGCTCTCGCGCTCGGCCAGGGTGAGCCCGAGCAGCGGGTGCGGAGCGGCGGCCTGCACGGCGCGCAGCAGCTGCCCGTACCGGCGCGGGCACTCGTTGCTCAGCCGGGCGACGACGGCGGAGATGTTGGCGGCGTTGCTGCGCAGCCGGGCCTGCGGGTCGGCCCGGGCCCAGCCGCGCATCAGCGCGGGGACGGGGTGCAGCGGGAAGACCTCGCGCAGCGCGGTGAGCAGGTCCTCGGTGGCGGCGAGGACGAGGCACTCCCCGGCCGAGGAGCCCGCGACCCGCAGCGGCAGCTGTGCGGTGATCATCGTGCCGCTGGGGAACGGTGCCCGGATGTCGCCCTGGCGGGTGTCGTTGTGCCAGCAGACGTTGACCCGCCGGTTGCGGACGTCCTGCTCGCCGGTGTCCATCAGGGTCCGGCCGTCGAGGGTGAGCGACTCCCGGGCGATCCGGACCGGGCCGTCGGTGCGGACCACCACGTCGAGCCGGATCAGGCCGTGCGGCGAGCGGACGGTGCAGCCGAGGTTGATCGCGTGCCGCCCGTGCGGGACGCACCCGTCGAGGCCGCCGCGGACGGGTGCGGCGAGCGGGCCGGTGCGCTCGGGCAGTCCGTCCAACGAGTCGGCGATCTCCTCGCCGAGGGCGAGCCGGGACAGCACGGCCAGCGCGTCGAGGGCGTTGGACTTGCCGACGCCGGCGGGCCCGTGCAGCACGGTGAGGGGCGCGAGCGGCAGCACCGCGCGCCGGTAGGACTTGAACGAGGTGAGTCGGAGCTCCTCGACGGTGGGTCGCGGCACGGGCGGCCGGTCGGGCCCCGGGGCGCCCGGTCGGAGGTGGGACGGCCCTGCGGGCACGGTGGCGTCGCGGTTCACCTGTCGGACGTTAGCCGCAGGCCGACCGGCAGAAACGTGCCTGCGCGGCAGATTCATCCCAACGTGGGGCTCAGCGCCGGTACGCGGCCACCGTCACCGAGGCCGTCACCTCGACCGGCTCCGGCAGTTCCGCGAGCACGGCGGCGAGCCGTTCCGGGTCGGTGTGCCAGGCGCTCGGCCCCATGCCGACGACGGTGCGCACGTCCTGCGGGCCGAGCCGCAGGGTGAACTCGACCTCGCGCCGCCCGGCGGGCTCCAGGTACGGCCCGAGCTTCTCGTCGATCCGCCGCTGCTTCTCCTCGTCCACCGACAACAGCCCCAGCGCGCCGACGAGTTCACGCAGGTGGCGGGCGGTCGGCGAGACCAGCAGCAGGGTGCCGCCGGGGCGCAGCACCCGGCGGATCTCCGGCCCGTTGCGCGGTGCGAAGACGTTGAGCATCAACTCGGCCGAGGCGTCCCGCAGCGGCAGCGGGCGCCAGGCGTCGCACACCACGGCGCCGATCCGGGGGTGCGCCTTGGCGGCCCGGCGCAGCGCGAACTTGGAGATGTCCAGGGCCGCGCCGACCGTACCGGGCAGGGCGTCCAGGACGTGCGCCAGGTAGTGGCCGGTGCCGGCGCCGAGGTCGGCGACCAGGCCGTCGGAGGCACCGGCGACGGCGGCGGCGGCCTCCGCCAGCGCCTCGGCGATCGGCCGGTAGTGCCCGGCGGCGAGGAAGTCCGCGCGGGCCGCGACCATCTCGGCGGTGTCCCCGGTGCCGGTGTGGGCGTCGCCGGCGAGGAGGCTGACGTAGCCCTGCTTGGCGAGGTCGAAGCTGTGCCCGGCCGGGCAGCGCAGGCTGCGGTCGTGCCGGGTGAGGGCCTGCGCGCAGTGCGGGCAGGCCAGGTAGCGCTCGATGTCCTGGAGCAAGGTTCCGTCTTCTCTCGCCGTACGCCCCGGCCGGTCGGGGCGCCAGCCAGCCTAACGACCCCGGCGGGCCGGACGCCCCAGGCCATCGGCCCGGGTCGGCTCTACCCCGCGTCCCTCCCGAGCCCGAGCCCCGCGAGCGAGCGCCCCCGCCCCCGCTCCGCCCCGACCCGCAGCGCCAGCGCCACGAGCGCCTCCGGCGCGCCGGCCCGGCCCCGGACCCCCGGGAAGGCGTTGACGTCCACGATGACCGGCTCGGCGGGCCCGTCGAGCAGGTCGACCCCGTACACCTCGAGCCCGAACACCTCGCCCACACGCAGCGCGAGCGCCGCCCGCCCGGCGGACGGCTCCCAGTCCTCGGCCCGCCCCGACTTCCCCGTGCCGGTGGCGAGTTCGGACTGCCGCCGGGCCGCGAACACCTGTCCGTCGACGACCCACAGCTTCTGGTCCCAGCCGGTCCCCGGGACGAACGGCTGGGTGACGACCGGCTCCTCGGGCCAGCGCTCGGCGAGTTCGCGCAGCCGGGCCGGCCCGTCCACCCGGGCGACCAGGTCGTGCCGCCTGCTGTGCCGGCTCTTGACCACGAACGGGTAGGCCGGGTCGGCGAGTTCACCCAGCAGGCCGACCGCGTCGGTAGCCGCGAAGGGCAGCCCGGCGGCGCGGGCGAGGTCGGCCATCCGCACCCGGTCCTGGCACCGCCCGGTGGCCGCCGCCGAGTTGACCACCGGCGCGCCCCGCCGCTCCAACTCCCCTGCCAGCGCCAGTGCCTGCGGCGTACGGGCCTTGAGCAGGTAGACGTCCGCGAGCCCGGTCACGGGCCCCGCGGGCGGGACGGCCGCGACCTCGTGCCCCCGGCGCACCAGCAGTTCGACGGCCGCCGCCAGCACCGGGTGCCCCGGGTCGCCGGTGATCAGCCCGACCTTCACAGCAACTCCCCCTCACCAAAGCCCCGTTGGCCGTACGGGTCGCCGCCCGCCGGCACCAGTTCGGCGGGCCCGGCGGGCAGCGACACGGCCGTGCCGCTGCGCGCGAGCCGCAGCACCGCCCGGGCGACCCGGGCCACCGCGTCCGGCACCTGCCGGAAGCTCGGGAAGTCGTTGACGTCCACCACCACCGGTCCGTCCGGCCCCAGCAGCACGTCCACCCCGTACAGGTCCAGCCCGAACACCTCGCCGACCTGCGCCACGATCCGCGCGACGCTCCCCGGCAGCGGCACCTGCCGCTCGCGCACGCCCTGCCCGGGGTGCAGCGGGGAGGAACGTTCCGTCGCGAAGAGCTCGCCGTCGACGCAGTACACCTTGAGGTCGGTCCCGGAGTTGGGCACGTACGGCTGCGCGATCAGCAGCCCCTCCCCCGCCAGCTCCGGACCCACCTCCAGCAGCTGCTCGGGGCTGCGCACCAGCCGCACGGCGCGCCCGGAGCTGCCGTCGGCGGGCTTGACCACCAGCGGGTACTCGGCCGCCGGGATCTCCGCCAACCGCTCCCAGCGCGCGGCCGCGTACGTCACCGGGACGGGCAGGCCGCGGGTGCGGCCGATGACCGCGGCCAGCGCCTTGTCCCGGACCCCGCGGATCGAGCGCACGTCGTTCACCGTGGTGAGGCCGACGGCGGCGGCCGACTCCAGCAGGGTCAGCCCGGGACCGCCGGACACGGTCTTGAGCACCCAGGCGTCGTGGCTGCCGGCCCGGACCTCCTCGGAGATCGCCAGCAGCGAGTCCCCGGGGCGCAGCACGTCCACCCGGTGCCCCCACGCGGTGAGTTGGCGTGCCACGTCGAGCGGCATGCCGTCGTGCCGGTAGTGTTCCTCCACCAGAAAGCAGAGCCTCATCGGCCTGTCTTCCCCCTTGCCTCGCCTCGTGCAGACGTCCGCCGTCCCCCTCGGCAGAGCTGTAAAGGCTTCAGCATGCACGCCGCGGCCGCACAAGATCGCTGCGGGCGGGTAAGCGTTCGGCAACAATCGGCCCCCGGAACGGCGACGCGCGGGCGGCGCCGAGCCCGGAGGAGCCGCGGCCCGCCCCGACAAACCGGTGGCGCCCCTCCCCCGCCCCTGCTTGGATGCACGCCGTGACCCCTGATGATCATGCCCACGACCGCCCCCTGCTCGACGAGATCGAGCGCTACTACGACGCCGTGCCCCGCAGCGCCGCCCGCACCGAGGACTTCGGGCCGCTGACCCTGTTCCTCCGCGACGGGGCCGGCTGGCCCTACTACGCCCGCCCGACCCTCGGCCACACCGGCCCCGCCGCCACCGCCGAGGACGTCCGCCGGGTGCTGGAGCGCCAGCGGGAGGCGGGCGCGCCGGAGGCCTTCGAGTGGGTGGCCGAGCAGAACCCGGAGCTGCGCGCGGCGGTCGAGGCGGCGGGCCTGACGGTGCACGAGCACCCGCTGCTGGTGCTGGGCCCGCAGGACGAGGCGGCCCCGGCGCCCGAGCTGCCGGAACGGGTGGAGGTCCGGGTGCTGGCACCGGACGCCCCGGAGCTGGCGGCCGCCGTCGCCGTCCCGCACCTGGCCTTCGCCGAGCCGGGCA
>NZ_LFVW01000764.1:0-4748 GCF_001182915.1 Kitasatospora sp. MY 5-36 | reverse complement strand
CGGCGGCGGTGGGCGGGGCGGTGGCGACGGGGGCTCTGGCCGGGGCGGGCTCGGGAACGGGCTCGGGGGAGCGCTCGGGGGTGTGGAACGTGAGCGACTTCGCCGGGGCCGCCGCGGTCGTCGTGGCGGCGGCGGCCGCCGCCGTGGTGCCGAAGTCGAGGTCGGCCTGCTTGGGCCGGCTCCCGTTCTCGTGGCTCGGGCGGCCGTCCATCGGGGTGTCGAGCCCGTAGTAGCGGTACAGCTGGAGCTCCTGGGCGGGGGACAGGTGCTGGCCGACGCCGAAGTCCGGCGACTCCTTCACCAGCGACTTGTCGTACGGCACCCGGAGCTCGTCGCCGGCGAACTCGCTCGTGGTCAGCGGGACGAAGGCGTCCCGGCCGAAGATGCCGGTCCGGACCGCGGCCCACTCGGGCCGGCCGGTGGCGTCGTCCAGGTAGACCTCGTCGACCGTGCCGATCTTGTCTCCGTTGCGGTCGACGGCCTTGTGACCGATGAGGTCCCGGGGGTCGATGTCGGTCTGCACTCTTTCCTCCCGTGCGCTGAGCTTGCGGAACTCCCGCAGGAAGGCGGCCGGAGCACCCGTTCCGTCCGCCACTTCACACCAAAAGCCATGAATCGGACGGACGCGAGCGGGGTGCGCCGGACGGGCTGCGCGCTGGACCGTCCGGGGGACGCGCGTAGACCCCGAACGACCTGACGCACCCGTGATCGGGGGGCCTCCCGCTGGTACCCTGGGCGACGACCGCAGAGCCCGCTCGGGAGAGTCTCCGACTGCGAAAGCCGCTGGTCGGAGCGCCGAAGGAGCAACTCCTCCCCGGAATCTCTCAGGCATCCGTACCGTGTGGGGTAGGTCACTCTGGAAAGCAGGGCAGGAGCGTCGGCGCGGAAGCCGGCGATCACCACCCTCACCGACGGTGCAAGCCGACGGAGCGCCCACAGCGCCCCGTGCGGGTGAAGCTCTCAGGTCCCGATGACAGAGGGGGAGGCCTGTCGGGTCCGCCCGCCCAGGTTCGTCCGCTGTCCGCAGCGGCGAGGCCGGCCGGCGTGCGTACCCCCGCCGGTCCGTGACCAGGAGGCCTCGACCACCATGAACGCCCAGCCGAACGCGGGACGCCCCACCGGCGCCTCGACCCTCACCGAGCTTGAGCTGGCCAGCCCCTTCGAGAACCGCCACATCGGCCCCGACGCCGCCGCGCAGGAGAAGATGCTGGCGTCCGTCGGCTACGGCTCGCTGGACGAGCTCGCCGCCACCGCGGTGCCCGAGGCGATCCGCTCCATCACCGCCCTGGACCTGCCCGCGGGCCGGACCGAGGCCCAGGTCCTCGCCGAGCTGCGCGAGCTGGCCGGCCGCAACCAGGTGCTCCAGCCGATGATCGGCCTGGGCTACTACGGCACCTTCACCCCGCCGGTGATCCTGCGCAACGTCATGGAGAACCCGGCCTGGTACACCGCCTACACCCCGTACCAGCCGGAGATCTCGCAGGGCCGCCTGGAGGCGCTGCTCAACTTCCAGACCCTGGTCTCCGACCTGACCGGCCTGCCGACCTCCGGCTCCTCGCTGCTGGACGAGGGCACCGCGGCCGCCGAGGCGATGGCGCTGGCCCGCCGCGTCACCAAGGTCAAGGGCGGCGTCTTCCTGGTCGACGCCGAGACCCTGCCGCAGACCGTCGCGGTGATCAACACCCGTGCCGTGCCGACCGGTGTCGAGGTCGTCGTCGCCGACCTGTCCGAGGGCATCCCGGCCGAGATCGTCGAGCGCGGCGTCTTCGGCGTGCTGCTCCAGTACCCGGGCGCCACCGGTGTGGTCCGCGACCTCACCGCGGTGATCGAGCAGGCGCACGGCCTGGGCGCGATCGTCGCCGTCGCCGCCGACCTGCTCGCGCTGACCCTGCTCAAGTCCCCGGGTTCGTTGGGCGCCGACATCGCCTGCGGCACCTCGCAGCGCTTCGGCGTGCCGATGGGCTTCGGCGGTCCGCACGCCGGCTACCTGTCGGTGCGCGCCGAGTTCGCCCGCTCGCTGCCCGGCCGCCTGGTCGGCGTCTCCGTCGACGTCGACGGCAACCGCGCCTACCGCCTGGCGCTGCAGACCCGCGAGCAGCACATCCGCCGCGAGAAGGCCACCAGCAACATCTGCACCGCCCAGGTGCTGCTCGCCGTGATGGCCTCGATGTACGCCGTCTACCACGGCCCCGACGGCCTGGCCGACATCGCCCGCCGCACCCACCGCTACGCCGCCGCCCTCGCCGAGGGCCTGCGGGCCGGCGGCGTCGAGCTGCTGCACGGCGAGTTCTTCGACACCGTCACCGCCGTCGTCCCGGGCCGCGCCGCCGAGATCGCCGCCGCCGCCCGCGCCAACGGCATCAACGTCCACCAGGACGGTGCGGACCGGATCTCCGTCTCCACCGACGAGACCACCACCCGCGAGCACCTGGCCGGCGTCTGGGCCGCGTTCGGCGTCCCCGCCGTCGAGGTCGCCGAGGCCGCCGAGACGCTGCCCGCCGCGCTGCTGCGCGAGGACGAGTACCTGACCCACCCGGTCTTCCACAGCCACCGCTCGGAGACCGCCATGCTGCGCTACCTGCGCCGCCTGTCGGACCGGGACTACGCGCTGGACCGCGGCATGATCCCGCTGGGCTCCTGCACCATGAAGCTCAACGCGACCACCGAGATGGAGGCGGTGACCTGGCCGGAGTTCGGCCAGCTGCACCCCTTCGCGCCGATCGACCAGGCCCAGGGCTTCCTGACCCTGATCCGCCAGCTGGAGCAGCAGCTGGTCGAGGTGACCGGCTACGACGCCGTGTCGATCCAGCCGAACGCGGGCTCGCAGGGCGAGCTGGCCGGTCTGCTGGCCGTGCGCGCCTACCACCACGCCAACGGCGACACCCGGCGCGACGTCTGCCTGATCCCGTCCTCGGCGCACGGCACCAACGCGGCCTCCGCGGTGATGGCCGGCATGCGTGTGGTCGTGGTGAAGACCCTGGTCGACGGCGACGTGGACGTCGAGGACCTGAAGGCGAAGATCGAGCAGCACCGCGACAACCTCGCCGTGCTGATGGTCACCTACCCGTCCACCCACGGCGTGTACGAGACCCAGATCACCGACATCTGCGCCCTGGTGCACGAGGCCGGCGGCCAGGTGTACGTGGACGGCGCCAACCTGAACGCCCTGGTCGGCCTGGCCAAGCCGGGCAAGTTCGGCGCGGACGTCTCGCACCTGAACCTGCACAAGACCTTCTGCATCCCGCACGGCGGTGGCGGCCCGGGCGTCGGCCCGGTCGCGGTGCGCGCCCACCTGGCGCCGTACCTGCCGAACCACCCGCTGCAGCCGGAGGCCGGCCCGGCCACCGGCGTGGGCCCGATCTCGGCCGCGCCGTGGGGCTCGGCGGCCATCCTGCCGATCTCCTGGGCGTACGTCCGGCTGATGGGCGGCGAGGGCCTCAAGCACGCGACCCAGGTCGCGGTGCTGAACGCCAACTACATCGCCAAGCGCCTGGCGCCGCACTTCCCGGTGCTCTACACCGGCCCGGGCGGGCTGGTCGCGCACGAGTGCATCATCGACCTGCGCCCGCTGACCAAGGAGACGGGCGTGACGGTGGACGACATCGCCAAGCGCCTGATCGACTACGGCTTCCACGCGCCGACGATGTCCTTCCCGGTGGCCGGCACGCTGATGATCGAGCCGACCGAGTCCGAGGACCTGCACGAGATCGACCGGTTCTGCGACGCGATGATCACCATCCGGGCCGAGGTCGACAAGGTCGGCTCGGGCGAGTGGGCGGCCGACGACAACCCGCTGCGCAACGCCCCGCACACCGCCGCCACGCTGGCCGGCGACTGGGCGCACGGCTACTCGCGGCAGGAGGCGGTCTTCCCGGCGGGCGTGAACCCGGCGGACAAGTACTGGCCGCCGGTGAGCCGGATCGACGGCGCGTACGGCGACCGCAACCTGGTCTGCTCCTGCCCGCCGCTGGACGAGTACGGCGTCTGACCCGACCGGGCCCAGGAGGTCCGGGTCGGACGGCAGGGCCCCGGCGGAGTTCTCCGCCGGGGCCCTGCCCGTCTGCGCTGGTCGGCGGCTGCCCCCGCCGTACGGTCGGACCGGGTGGTCAGGCCGCGTGGGCGACGGGGCGGCGCGGGGCGATCACCCGGCCGTCGGGCAGCAGTTCGCCGGTGTCCTCGAACAGGACGACGCCGTTGCAGAGCAGGCTCCAGCCCTGCTCCGGGTGACGGGCCACCGATACGGCCGCCTCGCGGTCCTCGGACTCGGCCGTCGGGCACTCAGGACGGTGCTGGCACATGCGTACCCTCGCTTCGCTCTGCGATCCTCCCCGTGGTGCGGTCGCCGGAGGTGGTGCCGTCCGGGGCCGCCGCGGTGGTCGGATCCTGTCCGCGCGCCGGCCAAGTGTGGGCCGGCGCCCAAGTGGGTAGGACAGGGGGTCCTTCCACGCTGGTTCCCAGTGTCGGCATCCCGGGAGCCGCGCGCAGGGATTTCGTGACATGCGCCACAACTCCCGGGTAGAGATCACCCGTTCAGGTGGGGCCGACGGGAAAAGGCGCACCGGTGGGTCAGTCGGGACATGGCCCGTTGGGGCCATGCCGAATGGCCCGGACGGGTGGTCACCGTTCGGGTGAGGGTTTGGGAGCGGGCGCGCGGGCGCGGTCGAGGGCCGCCGGGCGGGTGGGCCCGGCGGCCCGTGGGGCGTCGGCGGGTCAGGAGGTGCCGAGCAGCAGCGGCCCGGCGAGCGGGG
>NZ_LFVW01000763.1:0-4757 GCF_001182915.1 Kitasatospora sp. MY 5-36 | reverse complement strand
CCCCGGCGGCCCACGCCGCCCGGCGCCGTCGCCCGCCACGGGGTTCCTGACCGGCCGTCGGCTCGGCACTGGGCGCCGGTGCCTCCGGCGCGGTCGCCACCACAGATTCCGGTACCGGCTCCGGTGGCGGCGCGCCGCCCGTGCCGCCGTCGATCGCCGCTCTGAGCCCGAGCGCGCGGACGAGCTCGCCGTCGGCGACCGCGTAGTACGCGGCCAGGGAGTGGAGCGCCGCTTCCGGTGCCGGGTACCTGCCGTCGGGGTTCTCGTAGCGGGAGAGGGTCGTCTGGGCGATCGCGGTGCGCCGGGACACGGTCACCTGGGTGGGGTTCCCGGCCTCCTGACGCCACCTCCGCAGCGTCCGGGCCAGTTCGGCGCGGGCGGCGGTGGCCGTCGGCTGGTCCGGTTCATCGGCTGCCTGCGGCGGCCGGTTGTGCGTCATCGGCTCGGTCCCTCTTCCCTCGGCTGTGCGTAGGCCCAGGTCAGGGCCGTACGGAGGCGCTCCGCATATGCATGGGTAACCAGGTGTTCACACAGCGTAGGAGTCCGGCGGTCGGGCGTGCAATCGTGGTGGTCGGCCGGAGGACGGATCCCCGGCGGAAACCCCACCTCCTCCCGTGTCCCGGGCGGGCTGCGGCCTGCCCGGGGTGGTGGAGGGCGCATCCAAGGAGAGATCATGAACATGACACGCTCGCGTCTGCTCGCCGCCCTCGTGGGCCGCGCCGGAAGGACCGCCGCCGTCGCCCTGGTGACCGCCGGGACGCTCGGCGGCCTCGGCACCGCCGCCGCGGCCACCACCGGCGCCCTCCCGGCCGGTGCGCACGCCGTCCGGACCGCCACCGACACCGACTCCGCGACCGACACCGCCACCGTGTCCGACGGCGCCACCGCCCGTTCCGCGCTGCGCGAGCGGATCGTCTCCATCGCCCGCGGCCAGATCACCCCGGCCGGCCAGGACCCCGAGAAGACCGGCACGTGCGACAAGTACTTCGCCTACGCCGACGGGACGGAGAAGCAGAGCAAGTGCGCCAAGACCGCCTGGTGCGCCGCGTTCGCCGACTGGATCTGGCACCAGGCCGGCGTGAAGCCCGCGCCGACCACCCTGTCCGGACGCGGCGTCGGCAAGTGGGGCCAGGAGCACCACCTCTTCCACAACCGGCAGCCCGCGCGCGGAGAGCGCCCCTACACCCCCGTCCCCGGCGACCTCGTCGTCTACGGTCCGCCCGCCTACGCCAAGGGTGGCCACGTCGGGGTCGTCGTCGCCGTCAACCACGACGGCACCATCGACACCGTCGAGGGCAACGTCGGGGACAGGGTGACGCACCGCCACGTCAAGCCCGCGGACGCCCGCGGCGGTGGGCAGAAGTTCCACATCTCCGGCTACGTCAGCGTGCCCGGCGCCTGACCGGCCCGCCTCCACCAGCGCCGGGGCCCGGGCGGATCATCCGTCCGGGGCCCGGCCGTCGCTGCCCGGCCTCGACCGGTAGGTTCACCGTGGCGCGTTCGAGCACCTTCGACGCACTTCACGAGGGGGAGACCACCGATGGACGTACTGGCGATCATGGAAGCACTGGCCGAACAGGGCATCACCGTGCTGCTCAAGGCCGACGCCGAACGGATGGCGGAGCAGCGCAAGCCGTGGACGTTCGTGGCCAGCGGCGCCCCGCTGCGTGACGACATCCTCGTGCGCACCGATGCCGCCTCGGTGGAGCAGTGCCTCGAAGCCTGCCTGCCCCGCCTACGGGAACTGGGCATTTCGCTGCCGGAGTAACGAGAGAGTGGCCCCAGAGGCCGACGGCGGCCGTCGACGTACGGGCCCGCTCCGCTCAGTCGCCGGCTCGTCGGTGCACAGGCTCGCCGGGCCGTGCCGGCACTCTGGCACAGCCGGGGCCGCCGGTGCGGGCGGACGCGGACGAACAGGTGGCGCGGGTGTGTCGGAGGGGCTCTTCCGGGGCAGCCGTTCGGGTGTGGGGCCCCTCATGCGGCCCCGGGCTCCCCGGGCCGGGGCGGGGCGGCGCGTGGGGCGGTGCGGTTCGTTCGAGGGGGAGGAGGAGCGCATGGGCGGATCGATCGGCTCCGTGTGGGGCGGCGACCGGCTGGACCTCGACGCCTATCTGGCCCGGATCGGGTACTGGGGGGAGCGCGAGCCGACGCTGGAGGTGCTGCGCGCGCTGCACGCCGCCCACATCGCCGCGCTCACCTTCGAGAACCTGGAGGTCGTCCTGGGCCGGCCCGTCCGACTCGACCTGGAGTCCCTGCAGGCGAAGATGGTCCGGCGGCGACGCGGGGGCACCTGCTGCGAACAGACCCTGCTCTACGCCGCGGCCCTGGACGCGATCGGCTTCGCCTTCACCGCGACGGCGTCACGCGTACGCCTGGGAGAGGAGCGGATCCGCCCGGCCACGCACATGTCGCTGCGGGTGGAACTCGACGGCGAGGACTGGTTCACCGACGTCGGCTTCGGCGCCGAGGGCCTCCTGGAGCCGTTGCGGCTGCGCGACGGCGAGGTCGTACGGCAGTCCGGCTGGACGTACGGGCTGCGCCGTGAGGAGGGGCCGACCCCGGGTGCCGCCGGACCGCTGGTGCTCCGGCGGCTGAGGCGCGACGGCTGGTTCGACCTCTACGCGATCGGGACGGAGCCGCGCTTCCCGGTCGACTTCACCGTGACCAGCCACTTCACCTCCACGCATCCCCGCTCGCCCTTCCGCGGCAAGCTGCTGGTGCAGAAGCCGGCGGCCGGTCAGCGGCTCGTCCTGCGCGACACGGAACTCACCCGGCTGCTACCGGACTTCACGGAGGAGAGCCGCCGGGTGTCGGCGGGGGAGCTGCCCGGGCTGTTGAGCGGGGAGTTCGGGCTCGCGTTGGACGCCGAGGACACCGCCGCGCTCGTCGCCCGCCACGAGGCGGCGCCGGCGTCGTAGGGGGAGGAACCGGGGTCGACGGCCGGGCACCGTACCGGGGCGGTCCGGCCGGTGATCCCGGCCGGTGATCTACGCCGGGGTCTTCGCCGCCCTGGTGAGGAAGCCGTCGATGAGGGTGTCGACGGCGAGGCGGAACCGCTCCTCGGCGTCGCCGGCGACGAGTTGGGCGGCGTGGGCGGTGATGAGGGGGAACGCCTCGGGCGACTGGGCGGTGAAGTGCCGGTACAGCTCCTCGGCCTGCTCCTGGTGGCCGACGGGCCGTGCCTCGGCTTCGACGGCGGCGTGGTGCACCAGGGTGGAGAGGAAGTCGGCGGCCCATGCCGCGTCCTGGGGAGTCAGACCCCCGGCGAGGAGGACGGCGAGCATGTTCTCCAGCGGGCGCAGGACCGCTTCGCTCCGGGGCGGCACGGTCGTGAGCGTCATGGCGATCCCGGGGTGGGCGGCCAGCGCGTCGCGCAGGCGTCCCAGGAGCGTGTGCAGCTGGTCGCGCCAGTGCGCCGGGTCGGCGGTCTCGAGTTCGACCGTCGCGAAGATGCGGTCCTGCATGGCGTGGATCAGGGCCTCGCGGTTGGCCACGTAGACGTACAGCGAGGCGGGCCCGGTGTCCAGGGCGGTGGCGACCCGTCGCATCGACACGGCCGGCAGCCCCTCCGAGCGCAGGACCTCCAGTGCCGCGTCGACGACGGCCTCCTCGCTGAGCGGCGGCTTGGCCGGGCGGTCGCGGGTCGAACGACGGCGGGTGGGGGGCATCGGGGATCGGCCTTCTGCGAGGGGAAGCGGGAGCAGCACTCTAGGCGACCGCCCGCTTTCGTCCGAACGAACGGCGCCGAACGAACAGCGTTCGTGACGCACGCTGTTTGTGACGTACGCTGTTCGTGAAGCGTCGTCCACGCCTTCCGGGGAGGCCACCATGACCGACAGGACCGCACTCGTCACCGGCGCAGGCCGGGCCGCCGGGCTCGGCATCGCCGTGGCCCGGGCTCTTGCCGCGCAGGGCCACCACGTCATCGTCACGGCTCGCGATGGCGGCCAGGCCGAGGAGCAGGCAGCCGTCCTCCGCTCCGAGGGCCTCAGCGCGGAGGGCCTCCGCCTCGACCTCGCCGACACCGACGACTTCGCGCGCGTCGCCGCCCACGTCGGGGACGGGCACGGCCGCCTCGACGTCCTCGTCAACGCCGTCGACCCGGGGCGGGTCGACGCCCACCCCGAGCTCGGCGTCGACGAGGAGGACCGGCCCGTCGCGGAGAGCGCCGTGTGGGTCGTCTGGGCGGCGACCCTGCCCGCCGACGGGCCCACCGGCGGCGTCTTCCACGACGGCGAGCGCCTCGCCTGACAGCGGGGGCCGGCCTGCCGCCGTGTCCAACCCGGTGTCCCACCGCTGCCGTTCGGAACGGAGTCCACGATGAAGTCAGTACGGTTCAGCCGTTTCGGCGGCCCCGAGGTCCTGGAGGTCGTGGACCTTCCCGACCCGCACCCGGGCCCCGGCCAGATCCGCGCCGCGGTACGCGCCGCCGGCGTCAACGCCAGCGACTGGAAGAAGCGCGCGGGCCTGATGGACGAGGAACTGCCGCAGACGCTGGGACACGAGGCGGCCGGGGTCGTGGACGAGGTCGGCGAGGGTGTCACCGACGTGTCCGTCGGCGACCGCGTCGTCGGCCTGTCCGAACACGGGGGCGCCCAGGCCGAGTTGGCCGTGCTGTCGCACTGGGCGCCGCTGCCCGCCGCCGTCCGCTTCGCCGACGCCGCCGCCCTGCCCGCAGCCCTCGAGACCGCGGCGCGCGGCCTCGACCGGCTGGGCGTGGTCGGCGGCACCGTGCTCCTCGTCAACGGCGCCTCGGG
>NZ_LFVW01000762.1:0-4776 GCF_001182915.1 Kitasatospora sp. MY 5-36 | reverse complement strand
CCGACCGCGTCGGTGCCGTTGCGGGCGTCGAAGCGGCCGGCCAGCGCGTCGCCCTCGGCGCGCAGGTGGGCGAGCAGGGAGTCCACCGTCCAGGCGGTGCCGGCCGGGCCGCTGACCGCCAGCTCGCCGTGGCCGGCCCGGGCGAGCTGGGCGACCAGCACCTCGGCTCCGGTCAGGAAGTCCAGCCGGGCGGCCGGGTCGCCGGTGACCGCGAACAGGGCGCGGTTCTCGGCGAGCAGCTCCAGGCCGCGCGGCTCGTTGCCGGACAGCGCGCAGAACTCGATGTGCAGGCCGACGGCGCTCAGCATCGAGGCCTTGCCGCGGGCGTGGCGGTAGCCGGCGAGGTGGCCCGAGCGGGCCTCGTCCGACCGGCCCTGGCGCAGCTGCGCGAGCAGCGCCGTGGCCTGGCTGAGGTGGGGCTCCTGCTCGCAGCCGCTCCGGCCGTCCAGCACCGGGGCGAGCGCCTCCAGGGCCCGGGCGTCGTCCCCGGCGGCGAGGTGGTGCCGGGCGCGGGCGCGGGTCTCGCAGGCGTGGCAGTCGCTCAGCTCGGCGCGCGGGCGGGCCGCCCACAGCTCGTAGGCGTCCTGCACGTCGATGCCGGTGTGCGCGGCCAGGTGGTAGCGCTGGGCGTAGTACGGCTGGAGGTCCTGGCCGGCCGCGCGGTAGCGGTCGCGCAGCTCGGTGTGCCAGCGCCGCACCGCCGCGAGCGGGACGTCCGGGTTGTCCTTGAGCGTGTCGGCGACCCACTTGAAGCGCCAGAGCACCTGCTGCCGGGCCCACTCGCCGAAGCCGTCCGGGTCGGTGTCCCAGAGTCTGAGGACGCGGGCGAAGACGACCGGGCCCTTGCCGCGCTCGCCGTCGTACTCGTAGGCCTCCATCAGTTCCAGCAGGGCCATCGAGAGGACGCCGGTGTCGTCGAACTGCTCGGCGGCGTCGACGAGTTCCTCGGCGGTGACGGTCCTGGTCCGGCCGTACGGGCGGGCGTCGTTCTCGCGCAGCGCGGCCATCACCGCGTCGGGGGTGTCCAGCATCACGCCCCCTCCCCGCCCTCGGGGAAGCCGCCCGCCCCGCCCGCCCCGCCGGCCTCGTGGCCGAGCATGGCGTGGTCGAGCAGGCTGATGAACGAGCGGTTGAGCAGCGCGGACTCGCTGGCCTTGAGCGGGCGGCGGGTCATCAGCACGGCCTGCCCGTACAGCGCCTCGACGGCGGTGACGGCCAGCTCGCGGCTGGTGACGGTGGCGGCGCGGCGCACCAGCGGGTTGAGGTGGTTGAGCACCAGCTGGGCGCGGGGCGCCTCGGCGCGCAGCGAGCCGAGGATGTCCGCCCACAACCCGTCGGCCTCGTCGGCGAGTTGGGCCCGGGTGCGCTCGTGCCGGGCCTCCCGGTTGTCGAGCAGCAGGGCCGGCGCGTTGGTGGGGTGGAAGCTGCGCAGCGCGACGTCGCAGTCGAACCGGCCGACCACCTCGCGGGCGATCGCCAGGAAGGCGTTGGCGGCCAGCTCGGCGGCCGGGTCGACGGTGTCCAGGTGCGCGGTGACGGTGCCCGGGTCGAGGTCGGAGACGGAGACGCCGGGGCGGATCTCGGGCAGCCGGTGCACCAGGTCGTGGTCGTAGGTGTAGCCGCCGTTGACCACGCCGAGCCCGGCCGCGCCGGCGATCGGGGCGACCTGGCGGAACTCCTCGACCGTCCTGGTCACCAGCACCGCCGGGTGGCTGCGGGCGAACTCGTCCAGGGTGACGTTGCCGTCGGTGGTCTCGAACGGCAGCCACGGCAGCATCATCCGCAGCAACTCGTCGTCGTAGCGCGCGAGTTCCTTGACGGCCAGGTGGTGGACGGACAGGAAGCGGTGCAGCAGCGCCGGGTCGCTCGCGGACAGGCCGGTCAGCCAGTCGCGGATCCGGGCGCCGAGCGCGTCCCGCACGGCGGCCAGCGTCTCGTCGGCGTACAGGCCCTCGCGGGAGGCGGTGGGGCGCAGCCCGTCGGTGTCGACCACGCAGCGGACGAAGAACGCCCAGTCCGGCAGCAGTTCGTCGGCCTGGTCGGAGAGCAGCATGCCCTTGAGGTGCACCCGGTGGCCGTTGCGGCGCGAGGGCGGGGCGGCGTCCGGCAGGACGTACGCGACACCGCGCAGGCCGACCAGCGGCAGGTCCAGCTCGATGGTGTCGAGCGGGGTGAAGTCGAAGGCGGCGCGGCAGTACTCGGCGAGCGCGTCACGCCTGGCCAGCGGGGAGGCGTGGCGCTCGGCCCACGGCGGGGTGCGGTTGACCCGGTGCTCGGTTCCGTTGCCGTCGACCACCGTGACGTCGTGGCGCAGCAGGCTGCCGAAGTCCCGGGCGAGGGCGAGGACCCGGCCGGCGCGGGTCCACTCGGCGGCGTCGGCGCGCGGGACCAGCGTGACGGTGGTGCCCGGCTCGGGCTTGGCCGAGGCGGGCAGGGTGCGGATGGTGTAGCTGCCGTCGGAGCTGCCGCGCCACTCGATCGCCGGGGCGTCCGGGGTGGCGGCGGAGCGGGTGACCACGGTGATCTCGTCGGCGACCACGAAGCAGGCGAGCAGGCCGATGCCGAACTGGCCGATGAAGTCGCCGCGGGCCCGGGCCAGCCCGGCGCCGTCGAGCCGGCCGTCGGCGTCGCGCTTGGAGCTGCGGCCGATGGTGGCGAGGAAGGTGTGGACGTCCTGCTCGGTCAGGCCGATGCCGGTGTCGGTGACGGACAGCTCGTCGTCGGCCCGGACGGTGATCCTGGCCGGCGCCCCGGGGTCGAGGGCGCGGCGGGCGGAGATCGCGTCCACGGCGTTCTGCAGCAGCTCGCGCAGGTAGACCCGCGGGCTGGAGTAGAGGTGGTGGGAGAGCAGGTCCACCAGGCCGCGCAGGTCCACCTGGAAGGTGTGCGCACTCGTCGGGTTGTCGGTAGGGGACACCGGAGGCTCTTTCGATCGCGGGGTGGATGACGGTGGTGGGATGCGGGTCGGCGGCGGCGCCCGTACGACTCGGCGCCGGGTGCGCGTCAGCGCCAGTACGAGGTGCAGCGGTCGCGGTGGGCGCGGAAGGCCTTGACCGGATCGCCCGACAGGTAGTGCCAGGGCGCCTTGGTCACGAGGCCGTCCAGCGCCTCGAACAGCAGGCGCGCGGTCTTGGGCTGGTCGGCGAGGGAGAAGGCCATCGCGAAGGTGTTGAAGGAGCCCTGCCAGCCGCGCGCCGGCTCGAAGGCCGGGTGCAGGACGGACCGGAAGGCCGCCTCCTGCAGCCCGGCCACCACGGCCGGACTGGTCAGGTAGGCGCGGTCCTCGCCGTCCGGGAGGGCCAGCCAGTGCTCCAGGTGCGCGACCGCGACCAGCTCGCCGAGGCGGCTGCCCTCCGGGGCGGCGAGCATCGTCGAGCGGGCGAACGCGTGCATCTCCTCGTGCGAACCGCCCCACTTGGCGCTCAGCTGCTGAAGCCTGACCCAGTGCGAGGCGGAGCTCCCGGGCGCCCGGCGCACCGCGGCCTCGAAGCGGCAGGTGGCGACCTCCGGGCCGAGCGAGGCCCCGAGGGCGCTGGTCTGCAGGAACCGCCAGGGGGCGTGCCAGGACGGCTCGCGCTCGGCGACCTCCAGCAGCTGCTCCTCGGCGGTGTCCAGCCGCTCGTGGAACGCCTTCCAGCGCTCCTCGGTGACGTCCTTGGCCCGGGCGCCCGTCCGGGCCTCCCAGCCCCAGGCGATCTGCCGGGCGCCGGACAGCAACAGCAGCAGCGTGTCGTCCGGGGCGTCGGCCTGCGCGCGGGACGTCCACTGCTCGACCCGGGGCACGTCGGATATCGCCCCGACGAGGAAGGTCAGCTCCTCGCCCTGGGCGGCGGCCAGCGCGGGGCGCAGCGCGGCCCAGTCCCCGGCGGAGGCCTGCCGGAGCATCAGGCGCAGCGACTCGTCCCCGTACGCCGGGTCGAGCCGCGGCTCGCCGCCACCGGCCGGCGCGGGTGCTCCGGCTCCCCGGCGGCCGAACCCGAACCCGCGCCGCTCGGCCCGGTCCTCCGCGCCCTCCCCGCCGGAGCGGCGTCGGAACAGCGGCATGTCTGGCCCCCTCGAACGTCATCGGTATCTTTCGCACGACCGCACAGCGGCCACGGGAAAAGTACATATCACGGTCGACTGACATCCGTTTGCCCAGCCCAGCGCCCTGCCCGCCCGGCGAGGGGGTTCCGTCAGGCCGCGCCGAGCCCGGCGTCCGGCGTCTTCCCGGCCTGCGCCTGCTCGATCCGGTTCACCAGCATCACCGCGAACCTCCGCGTCGCGGGCACGTCCACCGGACCGCCCTCGCTGGTGACGCTCGCCACCACGGTGCCCGAGCGCACCACGATGCCGACGCCCTCGCCCTCGGCCAGCGGCCCCTGGAAGGCCTGGCTCTCGCTGCCCAGCGCCGGGGTGTCGACCTTCTTGAACGGCCCGGCGGAGTACGAGGCGTAGTTCTCCTTCAGCCGCTGCGCCGCCGCGTCCCGGCTGGGCAGGGTGTCCACCAGGAAGCGGACGACCACGTCGCCCGAGGAGAACCGGACCGACCCGCTCAGCGGCTTGCCCGCGCAGGAGGCCGCGGCGGCACCGGCACAGGTGACCTGGTGGTCGGCGGTGTCGACCTTCCGCTTCTCCTCCTCCCACCCGGTCATCGCCTTGGCGTCCGGCAGCACCTGGCCGACCACCTTGTCGTCCAGCAGCGCCGCCTCCAGGTCCGCGTGCGGGGCCTCCGCGGCGGCCGGGGCCGGTGCGGAGGCCGGCGCCGAAGCCGCCCCGGGGGCGTCGGCGGCCGCC
>NZ_LFVW01000761.1:0-4783 GCF_001182915.1 Kitasatospora sp. MY 5-36 | reverse complement strand
ACGCCGGGGGCCGGGCCTCGCAACGGGCTCCCGGGGGACGCGCCGGGCGCACCCGGCGCCGGGGCGCCGGTGATGGCCGCGGAGGTGGCGCTGCCGGAGGGTGGACCGGTGGCGGTGTCCGGCCGGGCCAGGGTGGAGCCGTCCCGGGCGACCCGCTCGTCGGTGCGGCCGATCAGCCAGTCCCGGCTGGGGACGACCAGGCCGGCCGGGGTGAAGGCGATCCGGCGCAGCTCGGACTGCGGGCCGTTGTCCTTGCGCCACATGCTCGCCACGATGTCCACCGCCTCCTGCGGCGTCTCGGCGAACTCCAGGCCCGCGTAGACCGGGGCGCAGGCGTCCAGGCCGAGGTCCTGGGCGGTGAGGCGGCGGCCGAGCCGGCGGGTGAAGACCTCGGCGATCAGCGCCGGGGTGGCCCCGCGCGGCTGCTGGCCGCGCAGCCAGCGGGTGACCGAGGTCTTGTCGTAGCGCAGGTCGAGGCCGTGCTCCAGGCCGAGCTGGTCGACCCGGCGGGCCAGGCCCGCGTGCGAGAAGCCGGCCTCCTCGATCAGCGCCGCGAGCTGGCCGTTCTGCGGGGCCGGGCCGGAGTGGCCGGCGCCGCGGGCCGGGGCGGGCGCGACGGGGTTCTCGTGCCGGTCGGGTGTGGCCTGCACCGGCAGCCGCAGGTCGTCGGCGTCCGGGGCGTCGGCGGTCAACGTGTCGGTGGTCGACGCGTCGGCGGTCATGGCGTCGGCCGTCAGCGTGTCGGCGGTCATGGCGTCGGCGGTCAGTGCGTCGGGGGCGTCCGGAAGGGTCCGGCCGACCGGACCTCGGTGCTGGCCGAGCGGGTCGAGCGGTCCGTACGCCGGGCTGTCGGTTGCAGGCCGTTGGGGCATGTCTGTCAACACCTCTCGGACGTCGCACCGGGCCTCACCAGCACTTCGGCGGCCTGGGGCGGCGCCCCCTGTCGGGAATCGGCGTGAATGTAGCGAGCATTCGGGCGCTATGGGTGGATCTGACCGAGCAATCCACCGAACGGGTGAAGCAACCGCGCCCATTGTGGGGAAGCGGAGCCGGGAGGGGTTTGGTCTTCCGTAGCCGAACCGTCGGTGGTTCCGGGGGCCTCCCCGAGGGCCTCTCCGAGGGTCGATCCGCCGTTCGGGCCGCGGGTCGCCGTCATGGCGGACGACGCCACAACCTGGCGGGATGCTGTGGCGGTCCGCCACATGGGAGCGGGGCCGCCGGATTCCTACCGTTCTGGGCCATGGACACCTCTACTGCCCGCCCGCTCGCCGGGCGCACGGCCATGGTCACCGGGGCCGCCTCGGGCATCGGCCGGGCCTGCGCCGAGGCCTTCGCCGGGGCCGGCGCCCGGGTCTACGTCGTCGACCTCGCGGCCGGCCCGGCCGAGGAGCTCGCCGAGCGGATCGGCGGCCGCGCGATCGTCACCGACCTCGCCGACCCCGGGGCCGTGGACGCCCTCCCGGACGACGCCGACATCGTCGTCAACAACGCGGGCCTCCAGCACGTCGCCCCCGTGCACGAGTTCCCGCCCGACCGCTTCACCCTCATCCAGCGCGTCATGGTCGAGGCCCCCTTCCGCATCCTGCGCCGCACCCTGCCGCACATGTACGAGCAGGGGTGGGGCCGGGTCGTCAACATCTCCTCCGTCCACGGCCTGCGCGCCAGCGCGTTCAAGTCCGCGTACGTCACCGCGAAGCACGCACTGGAGGGCCTGAGCAAGACCGTCGCCCTGGAGGGCGCGCCGTACGGCGTCACCAGCAACTGCGTCAACCCGGGCTACGTCCGGACCCCCCTGGTGGAGAAGCAGATCGCCGCCCAGGCACTCGCCCACGGCATCCCCGAGGACGAGGTGGTCGAGCGGATCATGCTCGACCGCACCGCCGTGAAGCGCCTCATCGAACCCGACGAGGTCGCCCAGCTCGCCCTCTGGCTCTGCTCCCCCGCCTCCTCGTACATCACCGGCGCCAGCCTCCCCGTCGACGGCGGCTGGACGGCGCACTGAGCGACGGGCGCTCCGTGGTCCGGCCATCCCTCTCATAGGGAGAGCGGGCACATTCGACCCCGGGACTGTGTGGGCCGCCCACATAGTCCCGGGGTCGGCCGCTTCCTACCTTGTGGCGACATCGTCTCCCCCCTGGTTCTGGAAGTGGTGGCCATGAGCACCTCCGCACGAGGTACGGCGGCGAGCAGTTCACTCCCGAGAGTGGTGGCTGCGAGCCTGATCGGCACGACGATCGAGTGGTACGACTACTTCCTGTACGGAACGGCGGCGGCCCTGGTGTTCGGGAAGCTGTTCTTCCCGCACAGCGATCCGCTGACCGGGACGCTGCTCTCCTTCCTGACCTACGCGATCGGCTTCGCGGCGCGGCCGCTCGGGGCGCTGGTGTTCGGGCACTTCGGGGACCGGGTGGGCCGGAAGAAGCTGCTGGTGGTGAGCCTGCTGCTGATGGGCGGGTCGACCACGGCGATCGGACTGCTGCCGACCTACGACTCGATCGGGGTCGCGGCGCCGGTGCTGCTGACGGTGCTGCGGCTGGTGCAGGGCTTCGCGCTCGGCGGCGAGTGGGGCGGCGCGGTGCTGCTGGTGTCGGAACACGGGGACCAGCGGCGACGGGGCTTCTGGGCGTCCTGGCCGCAGGGCGGGGCGCCGGCCGGGAACCTGCTGGCGGCCGGGGTGCTGTCGCTGATGACGGCGGTGCAGTCGGACGCGGCGTTCCTGGCCTGGGGCTGGCGGGTGCCGTTCCTGCTGTCGGCGGTGCTGGTCGCGGTCGGGATGTGGATCCGGCTCGCGGTGGACGAGTCGCCGCTGTTCAAGCAGGCGCTGGCGGCGCAGCAGTCCCGGAAGGCTCCCGAACGGCCGCCGCTGGTCGAGGTGTTGCGGAACCACTGGCGGGAGGTGCTGGTGGCCATGGGCGCGCGGATGGCGGAGAACATCTCCTATTACGTGATGACGACGTTCGTGCTCGTGTACGCCGTCAACCACGCCCACTTCTCCAAGCAGACCGCGCTGAACGCCGTGCTGGTCGCCTCCGCGATCCAGTTCGCGCTGATCCCGCTGTTCGGCGCGCTGTCCGACCGGGTCGGGCGCAGGCCGGTCTACCTGGTGGGCGCGGTCGGGGTGGGCGCCTGGGCCTTCGTCTTCTTCGGCCTGGTCGACACGAGGTCCTTCGGCTCGCTGCTCGCCGCCGTGACCGTCGGACTGGTCTTCCACAGCGCCATGTACGCGCCCCAGGCCGCCTTCTTCTCCGAGCTGTTCGCGACCCGGATGCGGTACTCGGGCGCCTCGATCGGGGCCCAGTTCTCCTCCGTGGCGGCCGGCGCCCCGGCGCCGCTGATCGCCACCGCGCTGCTCAAGGACTACGGCAGCGCCACCCCCATCGCGGTGTACGTCGCCATCGCGGCGGCGGTCACCGTCCTGGCGGTGCTCTGCGGCCGGGAGACCAGGGGCCTGGACCTCGCGGAGGTCGAGGGGCAGGCCGGCCAGGACGGCCCGGAGCCGGACGCCGCCGCGGCCGGAAGGCCCGCCGTCGTCTGAGGGCCGAGCCGGTACGATCGCGCTTTCTCGGAACCGACGGAACCGACGCCGATTGGCAGCACGCACCATGAACCACCCTCAGGAAAGCGCCGCGCCCGCGCTGCGGCGACTGCTCGACCTGCTCGCCTCCGGCGCCGCCACCGAGGACTTCGCCGACGTGCTGGCCGACGCCCGCCGCCGCGGGGCGCCGGCCGCCGTCCTCGCCGAGATCGACGACGCCACCTGGCAGGCCCTGCGGGTCCACCGCACCCTGCGTCAACACCGGCGCCGCGAGGCCGAGTTGACCGCCCTGTTCGACACCGCCGGGGACCTCGCCGCCTCCCGGGACCTGGACACCGTGCTCCAGGCGATCGTCCGCCGGGCCCGGATGCTGCTCGGCACCGACACCGCCTACCTGACCCTGCCGGACGAGGCCGCCGGCGACACCTACATGCGGGTCACCGACGGCTCGGTCTCCGTCCTGTTCCAGACCCTGCGGCTCAGCCTCGGCCACGGCCTGGGCGGGCTGGTCGCCCAGACCGCCCGCCCGTACGCCACCCCCGACTACCGCACCGACGAGCGCTTCCACCACACCGGCACGATCGACGCGGGCGTGCTGGATGAGGGCCTGGTGGCGATCATCGGGGTGCCGCTGCTGCTCGGCGGGCAGGTCATCGGCGTCCTGTTCGCCGCCGACCGCTCGCCGCGCGCCTTCTCCCCCGACGAGGTCGCGCTGCTCTGCTCGCTGGCCGCGCACGCCGCGATCGCCCTGGACACCGCCAAGTCGCTGGCCGACACCCGGGCCGCGCTCGCCGAGCTGAACGCCGCCAACGAGCTGGTCCGGGCCCACTCCGCCGCCGTCCAGCGCGCCGAGCAGGCCCACGACCGGCTCACCGACCTGGTGCTGCGCGGCGCCGAGGTACCGGACGTCGCCGCCGCCGTCGCCGCCCTGCTGGGCGGGGAGATAGCGGTCCTGGACGCCGAGGGCGAGCCGCTGGCCGGACGCTCCGCCCCCGCCGCCGAACTCGCCGAGGCGGTTGCCGCCTCCCGCGCCGAGGGCCGGTCCGTACGCCACCGCGAGCAGTGGGTCTGCGCGGTGCTGGCCGGGCACGACGCGCTCGGCACCATGGTGCTGCGCGGCCGCCCCGACCTCGACGACGCCGACCGGCGGCTGTTCGAGCGGGCCAGCGTGGTCACCGCCCTGCTCCTGCTGCTGCGCCGCTCCGTCGCCGAGACCGAGAACCGGATCCGCGGCGACCTGCTCACCGA
>NZ_LFVW01000760.1:0-4790 GCF_001182915.1 Kitasatospora sp. MY 5-36 | reverse complement strand
CGGCTTGCCGCCGGTCCCGGGCTGCCACGGCGCCGTGCACCTCTCGGTCACCGGCGGCACGCCCGGCGATGGCACGGGCACCGACGGCGCCGCCGAACGGCGCGGCGACTGGACGGCCGCCGACGCCGCCCTCGCCGGGATGACCGACCCCGGCTACTCGACCTCCGCCCTCGCCGCCGTCCGCGAGAACGGCCGGCTGGTCTGGCGCAACGCCACCGGCGTCGCCGAACTCGGCACCGGCGAACCCGCCGACCCGGAGGGCGCGTTCCGGATCGGCAGCGCCACCAAGACCTTCGTCGCCACCACCCTGCTCCAACTCGTCGGCGAGCACCGGCTGGACCTCGACGACCGCCTGGAGTGCCTGCTGCCGGGCATCGTCCCGAACAGCACCGCGATCACCGTCCGGCAACTGCTCGACCACACCAGCGGCGTCGCCGACTACACCCGGGACCGGGCCTTCGAGGTCGACCGGGACTGGCTGGCCGACCGCCGCTACAAGTCCTACCGGCTGCGGGACCTGGTGGACCTCGCGAACACCTACCCGCCGGACTTCGCCCCCGGCGAGGGATGGCAGTACTCCAACACCAACTACATCCTGGTCGGGATGATCATCGAGAAGCTCACCGGCCACAGCTGGAACGACGAGGTCACCCGCCGGATCATCCGCCCGCTGCGGCTCACCGGCACCTGGATGCCCGGCGACCTCCCGTTCATCCCCGGCCCGCACGCCCACGGCTACGTCAGGACGGACACCGGTCCGGCCGACGTCACCGTGCTCAACCCGTCCATGGCCGGCTCGGCCGGCGGCGGCATCTCCACCACCACCGACCTGACCGCCTTCCTCGACGCCCTGCTCGGCGGCCGCCTGCTGCGCCCGGCCGAACTCGCCGCGATGAAGCGGACCACCGACCACGGCGAGGGCCGGACGTACGGCCTCGGCCTCCAGCGCCTGGACACCCCCTGCGGCCCGTTCTGGGGCCACGCCGGCGGCATCCCCGGCTACAGCACGATGATGCTCGCCGCCCCGGACGGCAGCCGCTCGTTCGCCGCCGACACCACCTTCTACGACGCCCCGGACCCGGACGCCGCCAACACCGCCTGGCGCAAGGTGACCACGACCGCCCTGTGCGGCGCCCAGGCGGCGGCCGCGGCACCCGACCTCGCCCGCATGGCACCGTGACCGACCCCCTACGCTGACCGGCGACAGAACCGCCGACCGTCACAGGAGGACGACCCATGGCAGAGCCGCTGATCGCCGCAGTCGGGGGCCGGGTGCCCGCCGTCGACCCGGGCGCCTTCGTGGCGCCGAACGCCGTCGTGGTCGGGGACGTGACCGTCGCCGCCGGCGCGAGCGTCTGGTACGGCGCGGTGCTGCGCGGCGACGCCGAGTCGATCAGCGTCGGCGCGGGCAGCAACATCCAGGACAACTGCACCCTGCACGCCGACCCCGGCTTCCCGCTGGTGGTCGGCGAGCGGATCTCGGTCGGCCACAACGCCGTGCTGCACGGCTGCACGGTCGAGGACGACGTCCTGGTGGGCATGAACGCCACCGTGCTCAACGGCGCCCGGATCGGCACCGGCTCGCTGGTCGCGGCCGGCGCGGTGGTGCCGCAGGGCATGGTCGTCCCGCCCGGCTCGCTGGTCGCCGGCGTCCCGGCCAAGGTCCGCCGCGAGCTGACCGAGGACGAGAAGACCGGCATCAAGGCCAACGGCGCCGGCTACCAGCTGCTCGCCGACGCCCACCGGGAGATCTAGCGGCTGCCCGGCTAGGCCGTGGTCATCGCTGCCGCGGCCGCCGGTTCCGTCGCCACCGGGGCGGGCCGGCGGCGGTCGGCCGCCCAGGCGAGCACCGCGACCACCGCGCCCGCGGCCGCCAGGACGGCGCCGACCAGCGTCGGCGCGGTCCAGCCGAGCCCGGCGTCCAGCGCCAGCCCGCCGAAGTACGCGCCCTGGGCGTTGGCCAGGTTGAAGGCGCCCTGGACGGTCGCCGAGGCGAGGGTCGGCGCGCTGCGCGCCTTCTGGAGCACCAGGGTCTGCACGGCCGGCACGATCGCGAAGCCGAACAGCCCGATCAGCACCACCGTGACGGCCGCCGACCAGCGGGCGTGCGCGGTCAGCGCGAACAGCGCCAGGGTGGCGGAGAGCAGCACGAAGGCCGCGCAGACGGTGGGGCGCAGCGCCCGGTCGGCGGCGAACCCGCCCAGCACGTTGCCGATCGTCATACCGACCCCGAACAGCGCCAGCACCAGGGTCACCGAGCCGGTCGCGTACCCGGAGACCTCGGTGAGCAGCGGCGCGATGTAGCTGTAGCAGGCGAAGAAGCCGCCGCAGCCGAACACCACGGTGGCCAGCGCCAGCCAGAGCTGGCCGCTGCGGAAGGCCCGCAGCTCGTGCCGGAGGCCGGACTGGCCGGAGGAGGGGAGCGCGGGCACCAGCCGGGCGATGGCGACCGTGCCGGCGGCCGCGATCAGCACGACCACCAGCATGGTCGCCCGCCAGCCCAGGTGCTGGCCGAGCAGGGTGGCGGCCGGGACGCCGACGATGTTGGCGACGGTCAGTCCGGAGAACATCACGGCCACCGCCCGGGCCCGCCGGTCCGGCGCGACCAGCTCGGCCGCCGCCACCGCGCCCGCTCCGAAGAAGGCGCCGTGCGGCAGCCCGGTGATCAGCCGGGCGGCGGCCAGCGTCCAGAAGTCCGGGGCCACCGCGCACAGCAGGTTGCCGGTCGCGAACAGCGCGGCCAGCGCCACCAGCACCGCCTTGCGCGGCCGTCCGGCGGCCAGCGCGGTCAGCAGCGGCGCGCCGACCACCACCCCCAGCGCGTACGCGGAGATCAGCCAGCCCGCCTGCGGGATGGAGACGTGGAGACTGTCGGCGACCTGGGGGAGCAGCCCCATGGCGGCGAATTCGGTGGTTCCGATGGCGAACGCGGTGACGGCCAGCGCGAGCAGCGCGAGAGGCAAGGGGGTGACTCCGGAGTGATGCCGACGGACCGGGGAAGCGCGCGGCGGGATGAAGGCGGGAAGGACGGCGGGATGAATTCGTTCGTCCGGAATCCTAATCCGGCCGGATGACGGCGCCGTGAGGTGCGTGTGACGAAAGGGCGTCGCCGGCTGACGAAAGGGGGTCGCCGACGCGGCTCCCGCGCGCGAGACTGGGAGCATGTGCCGCAACATCAAGACGCTGCGACCTCCCGTCACGCCGGACGCCGACGAGGAGGACTTCCACGCCGCAGCCCTCCAGTACGTCCGCAAGGTGTCCGGGTTCCGCGCCCCCGCGGCGCACAACCGGGAGGCCTTCGACCGGGCGGTGGACGCCGTCGCGGAGGCCACCGCCCGGCTGCTCGCCGAGCTGGAGGTCCGCGGCCCGCAAGCCCGGGCCGCCGTGCCGGCCGAGGTCGCCGGGTAGGCAGGAGCAGCTGTGATGAGCCACGCCGAGCGTTACGCCCTCACCTTCCCCGGCACCCCGGGCACCCAGGCCCCGCAGGACGTCGTGGTGGTCACCCGCACCGACGCGACCGGTCCGGGCGGCCACCCGGTGTACGAGGACGAGAGCGGCATCGTCCGGGCGGAGATCAGCGACGCCGGCGAGGTCCGGATCCTCGCCAGCGGCGGCCACCAGAGCCCGCACCTGCCGGTGCACGCCCACCCGCTGCCCTGACCGCCCGGAACCCTGGGCGGGCACTCGGAACCCCGGCGCGGATTCCGTCCGTCGGGCACAATCGCGGTATGACCACAGCGAGTTGGCAGGGCGTCGTCATCGCCGAGAGCGACGACACCGTCGTCGTCGAGGGCAACCACTACTTCCCGGCCGAGGCGGTGCGCACCGAGTACCTGCGCCCCTCGGAGACCACCACGGTGTGCGGTTGGAAGGGCACCGCCGGCTACTACAGCCTGGAGGTGGACGGGCGGACCAACCCGGACGCCGTCTGGTACTACACCGACCCGAAGCCCGAGGCCGAGCACGTGCGCGGCCGGGTGGCCTTCTGGCGCGGGGTGGTGGTCGCCGAGTAGGCGGCCCCGGGCCGTGCCGTCCTCGCGAAAGGGGTACCGGAGCCCATGGCAGTCTTCCGCAGGCCGGACCGCTTCCGGCCGCGTCCCGGATCCGACCCGGCCGAGCCCGACCTGGGCGAGCGGCTCGCCGAACTGGTCGAGGAGTCCGAGCAGCCCGTCGGCCGGGGCCCGGTCGCCGCGTACGCGGCGAGGCAGCGCGGCCGCGGTCGGGCCGTGGTCCTGCACACCGCCCGGCTGCTCGGCCACGGCGGCCGGGTCGCCGCCAAGGGGGCGGCCAGGGGAGCGGCCAAGGGCGCCGCGTTCGGCGGCAAGGCGCTGACCGACCAGCTGGTGCGGACCGCGCCGCGGATCCCGGTGCGCGACCTGGCCACCCTGCGGGCGCAGCACCCCGACGCGGCCTTCCCGGAGCAGCTGGCCGACCTGCTGGTCACCGGCGCCGTCCGGGCCTCCGGCGCGCTCGGCGCGGGCGTCGGCGCGGCGGCGATGCTGCCGGTGCCGCCCGCGATGCCGCTGGAGATCGCGGCCGAGACGCTCGCAGTCGCGGCCGTGGAGATCAAGCTGATCGCCGAGCTGCACGAGGTCTACGGCACCCCGGCGCAGGGCACCGCCACCCAGCGGGCCGGCGCCTACCTCGGCGCCTGGGCCAACCGCCGCGGGATCGACGCGGGCCTGCTGGTGCGCCCGGCTGGCTTCGCCGCGCTGGCGATCGGCTCGGAGGTGCGCCAGCAGGTCCGCCGCCGGCTGACCCGCAGCTCGCTGCGCCACCTGCCGGCGGTG
>NZ_LFVW01000759.1:0-4842 GCF_001182915.1 Kitasatospora sp. MY 5-36 | reverse complement strand
CGGGCCGCCGCCGCGGCGGCGAGCGCCGCCCGGGCGTGCGGCAGTACCGCCTCGCCGACCGGGGTGAGCCGCACGGTGCGCCCCGAGCGGTCGAACAGCGGGTGGCCCAGCTCCCGTTCCAGCTGCCGGATCTGGGAGCTCACCCCGGGCTGGCTCAGGTGCAGCAGCTGCGCGGCCCGGGTGAAGCTGCCGTGCTGGGCGACGGTGACGAAGTACTGGAGCTGCCGCAGTTCCATAACTCCTGATCATAGGTGCCAGAACTTCCCGGTCTTGGACGGGCGTACGGTTCCGGCCGCAGGCTGGACGCATGGAAACCGTGCCGCAGGACCAGGACGCCGGGCAGATCCGGTGGATCCGTGCGCAGATCGCGGCCGAGCGCCGCGAACTCGCCGCCGTGTTCGCCGCCTTCACCCGGGAGCAGTGGAACTCGCCCTCGCTGTGCGCGGGTTGGCGGGTCCGCGAGGTGGCCGCGCACCTGAGCACCGGCTTCCGGCACTCGACGGCGCGCACGCTCCTCGAACTCGCCCGCTCCGGCGGCAACGTCCACCGGATGGCCGACCGGATCGCCCGCCGTGACGCCGCCGCCCTGAGCGAGCGCGAACTCGTCGCCGCCATGGCCGACCACGCCGACCACCCCTGGCGCCCGCCGGTCGGCGGCCGGATCGCGGCGCTCGCCCACGACGCCGTCCACGGTCTCGACATCACCGTGGCGCTCGGGCTGCCGGCCCGGCTGCCGGTGGCGCGTACGACCGCCCTGCTGGCCGGTGTCTCACCCCGCACGCTGCGGTTCTTCGGGGCGCGGGTGGACGGGGTCCGGCTGGAGGCGACGGACACGGAGTGGTCCTACGGGCACGGTCGGCTCACCGTGGAGGGGAGGGCGGAGCACCTGCTGCTGGTGGCGTACGGGCGCCGGGTGCCGGAGGGGCTGCTGGCCGGGTCCGGCGCGGGACGGTTCACGGCGGGCGGTGCGTAGCGGGCAGGTGAGCGGTGCTCCACCGGCGGGAGGTGCTTCTCGGCCACCGGCGAGGTCGGCCGTCATGCGGGCCTCCGGGGCCCGTGGCTACGATCGGAAGGAGCACTTCCGGATGGTGGCGAGACGGAAGCCAGGTCGCCGATGGCCCCGAGGTCCGTGCAGTGGCCGCCGTACGTGCGGGTCGCGCCGTGGTTGCTGACCGTCGGCGGGCTGGTGTGGAACGCGCTGGACCCGACCGACTACTGGGGCGATCCGATGCTGGCGGCGGCCGCCGTGCTGGCGGGGGCGCTGCTGATGCTGGGGGACACCGTCGCGGTGGGGGCGGCCAACGCGCTGGGCATCCTGGTGCTGTCCGCCCGGGACGGGTCGCTCGGGACCCGGGCCGGCTTCCTGGAGCTGGGGAACACGGTGTTCGCGGCGCTGCTCGGGATCGCGGTGAACCGGGTGGTGGCCCGGCACGGGCGGCGGTTGGAGCGGGTGCGGTCGGTGGCCGAGGCGGCGCAGCGGGCGGTGCTGCCGGAGCCGCCCGCGCGGGTGGGGCGGCTGTCGGTCGCGGCCTGCTACCGGGCCGCCCAGGACGAGGCGCTGATCGGCGGGGACGCGTACGCGCTGCAGGTCACCCCGTACGGCGTGCGCGGGCTGATCGCCGATGTGCGGGGCAAGGGGCTGCACGCGGTCGGCGCCGTGTCGGTGCTGCTGGGCGCCTTCCGGGAGGGCTCGCACCGGCTGCCGGACCTGGTCGCGCTCGCGGACGCGCTGGAGGACTCGCTGCTGCGGGAGAGCGAGCGGATGAGCGAGGAACTGCGGCTGGAGGGGTTCATCACCGCGCTGCTGGTGGAGTTCCCGCCGGGGGAGGAGAGCGTGCGCACGCTCGACTGCGGGCACCCCGGCCCGTACCTGCTGGGCCCCTACCCGCCGGGCGGGGCCGCGCCCCGGGTGCGCCGGCTGGACGCGGCGGACCCGGGGCTGCCGCTGGGGATGGGCGGGCTGGGCGTGGCGCGTCCGCTGCCGGAGGGGCGGCCGTTCCCGGCCGGGTGCACGCTGCTGCTGGTGACCGACGGGGTCACCGAGGCCCGGGACGCGGCGGGGGAGTTCTACGACCCGGTGCTCGGCCTGGCCCCGCTGGGGCCGTTCACCGGGCCGGGGGAGGTGCTGGACGCGCTGGTGGCGGACGTCGAGCGGTGGACGGGAGGGCCCCGGGACGACGACATGGCGGTGCTGGCGATCACCCGTCGTGCGGAGCCGGGGGCGGACAGTCGGCGCTGAGGGGCGAGGGCGGCGGCCGGTGGACCGGTTCGCGCCGGGGGCGGCTCGTATCCGCCCTGTGATCCCCTTCTACGGCTCGCTTCGGTCACGCCGGTATCACGATGAGGTGACGGTAGGGCTGCACTCCATGGAATCCGGCCAAGTTGAGCGCCTCCGTCCGGTGGCCGGAAAGGTCCCGTCCGAATAGCGGACGTCGAAATGGACCGGCGGGCCCCGGGGTGATCAAGGTGCCCGTCGGGCCGCGCCGCCTTGGCCGAGGGGCGCCGTCGGCGGCGCGGCCGCGCGGGAAGCGTCCATAAGGAGCGCGCAAGGGTCCGGCGGGCGAGTGGCGGGATTCGGCCGACCTGCGGTCCGTCCGGAAACGGACCCGGTGCTTGCCCGGTGTCGAAGGGGTGACCGAGAGTCGCACCAATGAACGAGAAGCCCAGCTCCCGCCAGGCCCGTCTGCTCGGCCACCGCGATTTCCGGCTCCTGCTGACCGGAGCCGCGGCGGCCCAGACGGGCACTCAGGTCACCCTGGTGGCCCTTCCCTTGGTGGCGGTGATGGTGCTCGACGCCACGCCGTTCGAAGTCGGCCTGCTGACCGCCGCCGAGACCGCCGCCTTCCTGCTCATCGGCCTCCTTGCGGGCGCCTGGCTGGACCGGATGCGCAAGCTGCCGGTGCTGATCAGGGCCGACGTGGTGCGCTGCCTGGCCGTGGGGTCGATCCCGCCGGCCGCCGCGCTCGGCGTGCTGACCATGCCGCAGCTCTACCTCGTGGCACTGGTCACCGGGGTGGCGACGGTGTTCTTCGACGTCGCCCACCAGTCCTTCCTGCCCGCCGTCCTGCCGCGCGAGCAACTGGTCGGCGGCAACGGAGCGTTGGAGACGGTCCGCTCCTCGGCGCAGATCGCCGGGCCGGGCCTCGGCGGCGGGCTGGTCCAGCTGCTCGGGGCGCCGCTCGCCATCGTGGCCGACGCCTGCGGCTACCTCGTCTCCGCGCTGCTGCTCGGCCGGATCAAGGTCGAGGAGCAGCGCCCGGAACCCGAACCGGGGCGCTCGCTGCGGGCCGAGGTCGGGGAGGGCGTCCGGTTCGTGCTCGGCCACCCGCTGCTGCGGGCGATCGCGACCGCCACCGCCACGTCCAACCTGTTCTCCGCCGTGCTGACCGCCGTGCAGACGGTGTTCTGGGTACGGGTGCTCGACCTGTCGCCGGGCGCCATCGGCGTGCTGCTGTCGGTCTCCGCCCTCGGCGGACTGGCCGGCGCGCTGTGCGCCGGGCAGCTCGCCCGGTGGATCGGGCAGGCCCGACTGATCTGGCTCTCCACGCTGGTGACGGCACCGTTCGCGATGCTGTGGCCGCTGTCCGGCGGCGGCGCGGGCGTGGTGCTGTTCGGCCTGGCCTCCGGGGTGGTGCTGTTCGGCGCGGTCGCCTACAACGTCGCCCAGGTCAGCTTCCGGCAGAGCCTCTGCCCGCCGGAGCTGCTCGGCCGGATGAACGCCACCATGCGCTTCCTGGTGTGGGGCACCCTGCCGATCGGCGCCCTGGTCGGCGGCGTGGTCGCCGACGCGGCCGGGCCGCGCGCCGCGCTCTGGGTCTGCGCCGTCGGCTTCCTGCTGGTGCCGCTGCCGCTGCTGCTCTCCCCGCTGCGGCGGATGCGCGAGCTGCCGGACCCGGACCGTACGGCGGGGCCGGGCGCGGGCGAGGGCGCGGACGTCTGCGAGGAGGAGAGTGCTGTGAGCCCGGGGGTGTCCTGACCCGCCTGCCTGCCCGTCTGCCTGCCCGCCTGCCCGTAGCAACCGGACCTGAGCAACGCCCCGATCGATCACCTCGACCGATCCCCGACCCGAGCCGCGACCGGAAACCGGAGACCGTTCCCGTGCACGCCAGCATCACCGCCGCCTACCTCGCCCGGTACCGCTCCGCCGCCGCCGAATCCCCGGTGGAGCTGCTCCCGCTGACCGGCGCCCAGCGACGGTTCCTGATCACCCGCCGGCTCACGCCGCAGAGCCGCAGCGACATCGTCCCGCTGACGTTCGCCTACCCGCGCGGCACCCTCGACCTGGAGCGGCTGGCCCGCGCCGCCACCGCGGTGGCCGCCCACCACCCGGCGCTGTGCGGAGGCTTCGCCACTGTGCGCGGCACACCCGTGCTGCGCGCCGGCGGCCCCTCCGCCGAGGCCGCCCGGATCCCCGTCGCCCCCGGCGGCACCGCCCGCGCCGCGCTGCGCGAGGCCCTGCTGGACTGGCCCGCCGACGGGCCCGCGCTGCGCCTGCTGGTGGCCGCGGACCCGGACGGGGAGCCGTCCGCGGACCCGTCCGGGGCCGAGGAACTGCTCGTCGTCGCACTGGACCACGCCGCCTGCGACGAGCGGTCGCTCGGGGTGCTCACCGCCGAGCTCAGCGCCGCGTACGAGCAGGACGAGACTCCCGCGGTCGGGCCCACGCCCCAGGCGCTGGCCGACTACCGGCAGGCCGTCGAGCTGCAGTTGGACGCCGAGGACGCCGCCGGCGGCCCCGCCGCCCAGGCCTACTGGGGCCGTCGGCTGGGCGGCCTGACCGGGGCGGGCGGCAGCGCGGCCACGTCCACCGGCATGCTCACCGAGCGGCTGCCCGCCGCCGAG
>NZ_LFVW01000758.1:0-4867 GCF_001182915.1 Kitasatospora sp. MY 5-36 | reverse complement strand
TGCAGCGCGCGGCGGGGCGGCCACCGGCGCCCGTGCCCCGCCGCCGGCCCGGGGACCCGCCACCGGACTTCGTGGTCCTCGCGCCCCGGGACGGCAGCGCCGCCTTCGCGGGCGGGACGTACGAGGCCCGGCTGCTGCTGCGGGCCGGGGTGCCGCACCTCTACGTGGGCGTGGTCGAGGAGTTCGGCGTCATCGGGCCGCTGGTGATCCCCGGGATGTCGGCCTGCGGGCACTGCCTGGTGCTGCGGCGGGAGGACGAGGACGCCGCCTGGCCGAGGGTCCTGGCCCAGCTGGCCGATGGAGGGCCCGGCCGGGCCCGTACCCCGGCCTGCGACACGGCGCTCGCGACGGCGGTCGCCGGCCTGGCGGCCCTGCACATCCAGGTGTTCCTGGACGGCGGGCGCCCACCGAGCGTGGACGGCTGGTGCGAGGTCTCGGCCGGGGACGGCATGCCACGGCGCCTGCGGCTGCGCGGGCACCCGGACTGCGGCTGCCTCTGGCAGCCGCTGCCCCCGGGGTGAGGAACGGAGGAGGAGAAGAAGAACGAGTCTGACGGGAGCAGGCCCGGCGGCTGCACGGCTCGGCAGCTTCCGGCCTCCCCACGGGACCACGGGCACCCACCCGGCCATACGAGCCGATGGCCGGGGTGGGCCCGCCGTCCCGACGAACCCCCGGCCGGGGCCGACAAGCCCCACGGGCGGGTGCGAGGCCTCCCACGGTCCGTGCCCTGCCCAGGGCAAGGCACAGGCCATGGCACGGCACGGGCACGGGCACTGACCGGGCACAGATCGGGCACGGCACGGACCGGCAGAGAGGACGGGGCACCACCGCTCGGGGTACGAGGTGGGTGGGTGGGTTGTGGGTGCGGTGGGAGGTGGGTGGTGGGCGGTGGGCGGTGGGCGGGGAGGGGGGAGGGGGGAGGGGCCCCGGGGAAGAGGGAAGCGAGCAGCATCACAACACTGCGCAGGAAGTCGGCCGAGCCGACTTCCTGCGCAGCAACCACCTGCCCCCACCCCCCGCCCTCCCCGGACCAAGCCGCCCAACTCCCCGCAAAGGGAGGCCACTCTCCGCCCCGCCCCACGGAATTCCGAGGGGCACGCAGCAGGGAGCGGGCACAATGGCGTAGAGATGGTCGGCCGTCCGGAACCGGGGGGCCAGGGAATGGAGGCCCGGGGTGAGCGATCTTCCGCGCAAGGCAGTGACCCGCACGGCACGGCTCGCCGCCCTGCCGCTGGGGATAGCCGGTCGCGCCACGCTCGGCCTGGGCAAGCGGATCGGCGGCCGCTCCGCCGAGGTGGTCACCGCCGAGCTCCAACAGGCCACCGCGGACCAGCTGTTCAAGGTCCTCGGCGAACTCAAGGGCGGGGCGATGAAGTTCGGGCAGGTGCTGTCCGTCTTCGAGGCCGCGCTGCCCGAGGAGGTCGCCGGGCCGTACCGGGCGGCGCTCACCAAGCTCCAGGACGCCGCTCCCCCGATGCCCGCCGCCAAGGTGCACACCGCGCTCGCCCAGCGGCTCGGTGACGACTGGCGCGGGCTGTTCCGGGAGTTCGACGACCGGCCCGCGGCCGCCGCCTCGATCGGCCAGGTGCACAAGGCGGTCTGGCACGACGGCCGCGCGGTCGCCGTCAAGGTGCAGTACCCGGGTGCGGGGGACGCGCTGCTCGCGGACCTCTCGCAGCTGAGCCGGGTGGCCTGGCTGCTGGGCCCGCTGATCCCCGGGCTGGACATCAAGCCGCTGATCACCGAGCTGCGCGAGCGCGTCTCGGAGGAGCTGGACTACGAGCTGGAGGCGCAGGCCCAGCGCCGCCACGCCGAGGAGTTCACGGACGACCCGGACATCGTGGTGCCGGGCGTGGTGGCCCAGGCCGACCAGGTGCTGGTCACCGAGTGGATGGGCGGCACCCCGCTGGCCGAGGTGATCGCGGGCGGCACCCAGGAGGAGCGCGACCGCGCCGGGCAGCTGCTGGCCCGGTTCCTGTTCGCCGGCCCGTCCCGCACCGGCCTGCTGCACGCGGACCCGCACCCGGGCAACTTCCGGCTGCTGAAGGACGACGGCCCGGTGTCGGGCTGGCGGCTGGGCGTGCTGGACTTCGGCACGGTGGACCGGCTGCCCGGCGGGCTGCCGGCCCCGATCGGGGCCTCGCTGCGGATGGCGCTGGCCGGGGACGCGGCGGGCGTGCTCCGGATGCTGCGCGAGGAGGGCTTCGTGAAGCCCTCGGTCCGGCTGGACCCGGACGCGGTGCTGGACTACCTGCTGCCGATCATCGAGCCGGCCGCGGTGGAGAACTTCCACTTCACCCGGACCTGGATGCGGGCCCAGGCAGCCCGGATCGCCGACCCGCGCTCGCCCGCCTACAACCTGGGCAAGCAGCTGAACCTGCCGCCCGCGTACCTGCTGATCCACCGGGTGACGCTGAGCACCATCGGGGTGCTCTGCCAGCTGGGCGCCAAGGCGCCGTTCCGCGCGGAGATGCTGGAGTGGCTGCCCGAGTTCGCCGGGCGGCCGTCGGCAGAGCGCGCGGAACCCGCCAACCCCGCCACCCCCACGAAGCCCGTGAAGCCCGCCAGGACCGCCGAACCCGCCCGGGTCCGCAAGGACTGACCCCCACACCGCGACAACGGCCGCAGGCCGCTCCCCCGACGACGGGGAGCGGCCTGCGGCACGACGGGGGTGGTTCAAGGTCCGACGGCGAACCGGCGGCCGGCCGTGGACCGGAGCCGGCGGGGGCCTGTCGAGGACGGGCCCTCCGGGCCGGCGGGACCCTGCATCAGCGCTGTATCAGCGCTACATCAGCGCGACGGCGAGCGCCTTGCGGGCGCGCATCGAGGCCCGCTCGGCCCGCTGCCTGAGCTTGCGGGCCCGGGCGACCCGGCTGACGAGCCGTTGGTTCTCGGCCTCGTGCAGCCTGTCTTGCATATGGGCACGGGCCAGGGATTCGTGGAGGAGTTGCATCTCGAGGATCCTGTTCTGGGTCTGACGTTCGGTGGCCTGCTCGGCGCGGGCGGTGGGATCGACGGCGGCGGGGTTCATGTCGTGGTCCTGCTCGTGGTGCTTGCTCGGGGACGTGATGCGGGCTGCGGCGTCGGCCTTGGCGGCGGCGATCCGCACGGATCGGCGGAGGGCGCTGTCCAGCGGGGGCTGCTCTCCCCGGCGGACGACCCTGGCCTCGTGGGCGGGGTTCATGCCATGACCTCGGTCTTGCGCGGACGGCCACGGGGACGCTTGCGCGCCACCACGACGCCCTGGACGAACAGCTCGCCACCCCAGACGCCCCACGGCTCGCGCCGCTCCAGGGCGCCGGCCAGGCAGGCCTCCTTCACCGGGCAGGTGCCGCAGAGCGACTTCGCGTACTCGACGTCGGCCGGCGTCTCCGCGAAGAAGACCTCGGGGTCGAAGGCACGGCAGGGGATGGGGAGACCGAGGGACTCGGCCTGCTCGATCGAGCTGAGCTGCATGGAAGGAACCTCCGGGGGGTCGGCCTGGTCGGCCTTGGTGATCTGGCTTGTCGGCGGTACGGACGGGGTGGGCGGTGTGATGACCGTGGACACTGTGGGCGTCTTCCTCGTCTTTTCTCAGTGGTTCCGGCCCAGGTGACTGGTGGTGCTGGGCCGGAGGCCCCGGAGGGCCTGGGTGGTCTTGCGTACCGGACAAAACAGAAGGGCCGCGGATCCCGGTGTGACGGGTTCCGCGGCCCTGGAGGTGCCGACCTGAGGCTGGCTCAGGTTCGTTCTCTCCAGGGTTCAGGGCCGCGGAAGGCCTGCATCCGGATGGCCTCGGCGCCCGTGAAGGCGGCCATGGCCTGGTTAATCTGCTGCTCGTTCTGCTTCTGGGCGTTTCCGGCACCGACGACCTGCGCATAGCCGCCATGCATGGCGGCGGCTACTGCTGCCTTCGGTGCCTGGGTCGGTCGCTCGTCGCGCAGGGAGCACGACGTACCGAACGACGCCCAGTCACGGGACAGACCGGTCTCGACAAAGGTGCCTTCGAAGCTCCTGCCGCCCGTGAGGCACAGATCAGTGTGTCCAAGACCACTGACAACGGGAGCGGAGACACCGGTGGTGTCGAGACCCAGACCGGTTCCACCGAGCTCGGCGAGCGCCCGCAGACGGGCGGCACGCAGGGAGGCAGCGACAACGGTCTGGCCAGTCATTTTGGTGATCATGATGTTTCCCACTGTCTTCGCCTCCTCTCGGCGTCTCGCGGAGCCTGGTCGCCCTGGCTCCGAATGTTCGGATGTCTGTCTCGGTAAAGCTCTCGGGCGAGGGGCATCGGCACAGGTTTCACCCCGTGCGACCGCGTCCCCTTGACCGCTCCGGCAGGCTATTGCGCTCCCGGTACGCGGCGCAAACTATTTTTCACGCGAGTTCTTCGGCACGTCACACGACGGGTTCCGAAACCCTCGGAGCGGCCCCTGGGACCGCGCTCGGACCTGCTCAGGCCTGATCGGCCGGACCGCCGTCCTCGACGTCGTCCGGATCCTCCTCGGGCTCCTCCCCCGCACACAACGAGAGCACGGCGGCCCCGTACTTGTCCAGCTTCATCGCGCCGACCCCGGAGATGGCCGCCAGCTCACCGCGGCCGGCGGGCACGTCCTCGGCGATCGCCATCAGCGTGGCATCGGTGAACACCACGTAGGCCGGCGCGCCCTGCTTCTTCGCCTGCCGGGCCCGCCACTCGCGCAACCGCTCGTACAGCCCCTCGTCCATCGTGGACGGGCAGCTCTCGCAGCGGCGCAGCTTGCGCTCGACGGCCTCGGTGAGCACCTTGTCGCAGACCCGGCACTTGACCGGTCCGCGGGCCCGCCGCCCGGCGGAGCGCTCGCCGGGCTCGACGCCCCCCCGCCCGCCGCGCGCGCCGGTGCGCGCG
>NZ_LFVW01000757.1:0-4868 GCF_001182915.1 Kitasatospora sp. MY 5-36 | reverse complement strand
GGCCGGGCCCGGGGGAGTGGCGTGGCGGCGCGGGGCCGGCCGGGGTCAGCGGGTGGGCGCGGCGGCGTCCACGGCCTCGACCGCCTGGACCAGCGAGGCCAGCGCGGGGGTGCGGGCGGCCTCGTCGAGCGCCTCGCGCAGCGCGGCGTCGTTGGTCGGCCGGGCCTGCTCCAGGAGCCTCAGGCCGTCCTCGCTCACGTTGGTGTAGATGCCGCGGCGGTCGGTCGGACACAGGTAGCGCGACAGCAGCCCGCGGTCCTCCAGTCGGGTGACCAGGCGGGTGGTGGCGCTCTGGCTGAGCACGACCGCGTCGGCGACCTGCTTCATCTGCAGGTGCCCGCCCTCGTCGTCGTGCTGGCGGCTGAGCACGTCGAGCAGCGAGTACTCGCGCACGCTCAGGTCGTGCTTCGCCTGCAGGGCGCGTTCGATGTGGGACTCGATCCTGCCGTGCAGGAGGGACAGGGCGCCCCAGCCGTTGGCGAGCGCGGTGAGCGCGGGGTCCGTGGCGGTCATGGGCCCCTCCTTCCGGGTATGGCTGGGTCCAGGATAAGCCATGAACAGAAATATCGGCCAGAGCTTGTATAGCGCTTGTGCAAATAATCTCCCGTGCGATTCGGGCGCGGGTGGGGCCGCGGGATGCCGGTCGGAGCCCAGTCATCACGCGGCTTTGGCGCAAATGGTTCAGACCATTGACGCGGAGGGAAGGCAGATCCTACGGTGTCGGGCAACCGGTCTGGCGCGGGCATGCCATGTCTCGGGCAGACCGCCGTGCGCACCCCCACGCGCACGCGCACGCCCCGCGCCGGGCGCACACTCCATCCACCCCCACGGAGGAGCACCATGCGCAAGCGCCACCTGATCGCCGCCGCCGCGGCCGCGATCGCCCTGCCGATCGCGGCGGCCCTGCCGGCCCAGTCGCACGGCTTCATCAACCTGCCGCCGAGCCGCTCCGCGCTCTGCGGGGCCAACGCCGTCCCGTGGGACTGCGGCGACATCCAGTGGGAGCCGCAGAGCGTCGAGGGCCCCAAGGGCTTCCCGACCCGCGGCCCGGCGGACGGCACCATCTGCGCCGGCGCGGACGCCCGCTGGGCCCCGCTGGACAACCCCCGGGGCGGCAGCTGGCCCACCACCAAGGTGACGGCGGGCCAGCAGCTCACCTTCACCTGGGAGATCGAGGCCCGGCACTCCACCAGCAGCTTCAGGTACTTCCTGACCAAGCCCGGCTACGACGCCAGCCAGCCGATCACCCGGGCCTCCCTGGACCTGACCCCGTTCCTGACCGTCCCCTACAACGGCCGCCAGCCCGCCGCCACCACCACCCACACCGCGACCCTGCCCACCGGCCGCACCGGCCACCAGGTGGTCGTCGCCGTCTGGGACGTCGCCGACACCGGCAATGCCTTCTACTCCTGCACCGACGTCCAGTTCTGACCGCTCCCCGCCCGTCCCGACGGCCCCGGCCGTCGCGTGCCCGCCGCCGCCGCCCGAACCCGGACGGCGCCGGCGGGCCGCCCGCCCCCCGTGCTGAAGGCCCCTCCCCGTCCGTGCTCGCGCGCCGCAGAAGCCGCAAATAGGTACATTGGCGACATTTGGCAGCAGTGCCAAGGCTCCGCGCGTCCACGCAAGAAGGCCGACCGCCTTCGGAAAGGGTCTCCATGCGCCCCGACCTCAGCCCCGCCGTCCTCGCCGAGCTGCGCCGGCCGCGGCCCTACCCGGCGGTGTCGATCCTGATGCCCACCCACCGCCGCGAGCCGGACAACACCCAGGACCCGGTCCGGCTGCGCAACCTGCTGGCCGAGGCGAAGGAACGCGTCCAGGCCGACCCGGAGGTCTCCCGCGCCGACCGGATCGACGTGCTGGAGCAGCTCGACCGGGCCCTGACGGAGGTCGACCTGGTGCACGCCGAGGACGGCCTGGCGGTCTTCGCCGCGCCCGGCGAGCACCAGGTCTGGTCACTCGGGCGCACCGCCCCCGCCCGGGTGGTCCTGTCCGACACCTTCCTCACCCGCAACCTGGTCGCCTCGCACGCCGCCGAGCGCCCGCACTGGGTGCTCGCGGTGGCCGCCGACAAGGTGGTGCTGTGGGGCGGCACCGAGGAGCGGGTCACCGAGGACAAGGGGCACGGCTTCCCGCTGACGCGCGTCTTCGACAACCCCGACCCCGAGCGGCAGGAGCAGATCGGCGACACCCCCAGCACCTTCCGCGACGAGGCGACCAAGACCTTCCTGCGCCAGGCCGACACCGAGGTCGGCAGGCTGCTGGCCGCCGCCCCCCGCCCGCTGTACGTGGTCGGCGAGGCCGCCGCGCTCGCCCTGCTGGACGCCGTCGGCCCGATCGCCAAGGAGGCCGCCGCCCAGCTGCCGCACGGCGGCCTGGCCCAGGCCGACGCCGAGACCGTCCGCAAGGTGGTCGAGCCCGCCGTGCGCGCCCACGCCGACCAGGAGGTCGCCGAGCACCTCGCCCAGCTCGACAAGGCCCGCGGCGCCCAGCAGTTCGCGGCCGGACTGGACGAGGTCTGGCAGGCCGTCGGCCAGGGCCGGATCGCCCGCCTGGTGGTCGAGGAGAACTTCCGCGCCACCGTGCGCGACGACGGCGAGCACCTCGTGCCCGCCGAGGCCGGCGAGAGCGGGGCCCGCGAGGACATCGTCGACGAGGTGATCGAGCGCGCCCTGGACACCGGCGGAAAGGTCGGCTTCGTCCCCGACGACACCCTCGCCGACGCCGGCCGGATCGCCGCCGTCCTGCGCTACTGACCCGCCCCCCGACGCACCCCGCAGCCGCCCCGACGGGCGGCTGCGGCGCACCCGGCCCGCCGCGCGTCCGCCACGCTCGTACGGAAACGAACCGGCCAACCGGCGCACGGAATCCGCCATCTTCGCGCACCGCACGTGCAACGGCCACGAACGGTTCCCGGAATCGTGGCGCCCGGTTCGGCAATCGCCCCTAACCTGCGGCGCATGACACAGAGTCACCGCCCCCGCTCGGCCCGCCGCACCGGCCTGCTCGCCGCCGCCGTCGCCGCCTCGCTCGGCCTCGCCGCCGTCGCCCTGAACGTCCCCAGCGCCGTCTCCGCCGAAGCCGCCCCCGCGGCCGCCGCGGCCGGCGCCGCCCCGGCCCCCGGCGAGGTCGTCCTCGACGAGCACTTCTCCGGCCCCGCCCTGCCGGCCGGCTTCACCGCCGTCGAGGGCGACTGGAAGGTCGAGGGCGGCCGCCTGGTCGGCACCTCCGCCAACTCCGGGCAGCAGAGCCGGATCACCTTCGGCCGCCACCTGGACGACTTCCGCATCGAGGCCACCGCCCGCTTCGAGAGCGTCCAGGACAACGCCCGCTGGACCGCCCTCGGCCTGGACGTCCCCGCGTCCGGCGTCACCCCCTGGTCGATCGCCACCATGCGCACCGGCACCACCGCCGCCAACGGCCTGGAATTCGCCCAGCGCACCCCCGCCAACGTCTGGAACGTCACCAACACCGCCGCGGCCCCCACCGCCGCCGGCACCGGCCGCGACGTGCGCATCGCCGTCGAGGTCCACGGCACCACCGCCCTCTGGATATTCGACGGCAAGGAGGCCCTGCGCACCACCCAGGTCGCCCGCAGCGCCGACGGCGGCCAGGCCCTGGTGGTCAACGGCTCCACGGTCTCCTTCGACGACCTCAAGGTCACCGCGCTCGCCCCCGGCGGCTGGCTGCGCCCGGCCGGCGCGCCGCTGACCGTCTTCGCCCACCGCGGCGCCTCCTCCGCCGCCCCCGAGAACACCCTGCTCTCCGACGAGATCGCCCGCCGCGGCGGCGCCGAGTGGATCGAGAACGACGTCCAGCCCAGCAAGGACGGCGTCCCCTACGTCCTGCACGACGACACCGTCGACCGCACCACCAACGGCAAGGGCCGCATCCGCGACCTGACCGCCGCCCAGATCGACTCCCTGGACGCCGGCTCCTGGTTCGGCCCCGCCTACGCCGGCGCCCGCGTCCCCACCCTGGCCGCCCAGCTGGAGGACCTGCGCACCCGAGGCGGCAACCTGCTGCTGGAGATCAAGGGCCAGCACAGCCGCGACGAGGTCGCCCGGATCGTCAAGGAGGTGCGCGACCACGGCATGACCGGCCGGGTCTTCGTCCAGAGCTTCGAGGTGGACGCCCTGCGCTACACCCGCGAGCTGGCCCCCGAGCTGCCGCTCGGCCTGCTGCGCGGCGACTTCGACGCCGACCCGGTGGCGGTCGCCAGGGACCTCGGCCTGTCCGCCTACAACCCGTCCGACGCCGGCCTCGCCGCGCGCCCGAACGTGGTGAAGGACCTGCACGCGGCCGGCGTCGCGGTCAACGTCTGGACGGTCGACTCGGCCGCCCGCTGGAAGGCCCTGGACGCCGCCGGCGTCGACGGCGTCATCACCAACCGCCCGGCGGAGCTCGCCGGTTGGAACAGCGCCTGGCTCCAGGGCGGCGCCCCCGTCCGGCCCGCCGCGCCCACCGTGGCGATCACCTCCCCGGCCGCCGGCGCCACCCTGGACCGCGCCGCGCGGCCGGTGACCGCCGTCCAGTCCACCGGCGCCGACACCGTCCGCCTCACCCTGGACGGCAAGGAGCTGGCGCCCGGCACCGCCCTGGACGCCACCGCCCTCCCGCTCGGCGGGCACACCCTGCGCGCCGAGGCCACCGGCCCCGGCGGCCGCGCCGAGACCACCACCGGGTTCACCGTCGCCGCCACCCCCACCGGCCTGGCCGCCCTGGTGCTGACCTCCGGCGCCGACCGCAACGCCGTCGCCACCCTGACCACGATGCTCGGCCAGGGCCAGTACCGGCCGCTCGCCGCCTGGGCCGAGGACCAGGCCGGCCGCGGCGTCGTCGCCGACCGGGCCGGCCTGATCGCCGCCGAC
>NZ_LFVW01000756.1:0-4388 GCF_001182915.1 Kitasatospora sp. MY 5-36 | reverse complement strand
CGGGGTGTCCGCCTCCTCCAGCCAGCGGTACGGGTCCGCCGGCGTGAGGTGTGGGTCCGCCGGCGCGGGGTTCGGCGCCGCCGGCCCGGGGGGCGCGGCCCGGTGGTCGAGGTCAGCCATGGACGGCCTCCGCGGGGTTGTCGTTCCGTCGTTCCGGGGCACCCCCGGCCCCGGTCGGACCGGCGGCGGGCCCACCACCGGTCCGGCCCGCGGTGGCGGCCAGCCCGACCGCGGCGAGGACCACCACGACCACGGCCGCGCCGGCCACCGTGCCGGTCAGTCCGAAAGCGTGGGCGCACAGGCCCGCGAGGGTCGGCCCGGCGGGCGCGACCAGTTGGGCGAGGAAGCCGATGCCGCTGTGCACCCGGCCCTGCAGACCCGGCGGGGTCACCTCCATCTGGGTGACCGCGATCAGCACGGTGACCACCGGCCCGGCGGCCGCGGCGAGGGCCAGCGGAAGGACCGCCGTCCAGTGCCCCTGGGCCAGGGTGAAGCCGGGCAGGGCGAGCGCGACCACGGCCGTACCGAGGGCGATGCCCCGAGCGGGCGGCAGCCGCCGGGCCAGCGCCGGTGCGAGCAGCGATCCGGCCAGCCCGCCGGTGCCCAGGGCCGCGGTCAGCACCCCGATGTGCACGGCGCCCCCGCCCGAGGCCACCACCACGATCAGCAGCCCGTTGAACACCAGGTTGAGCACGGCCGCGTTGACCACCGCGTAGCGCAGGAAGGGCACCCGCCAGATGAACCGGACGCCTTCGGCCAGCGCGGCCCGGACGCCGGGGGCGGCCGGCTCGTCCCCGGGGCGCTCCCGCCTCCCCTTCGGCAGCAGTGCCACGCAGCAGACGGCCGCCAGGTAGCTGCCGGCGTCGACGGCGAACACCCAGGACGGGTGGACGGCCAGCAGCGCACCGCCGGCCACCGGGCCGGCCATCGCCGCGACGGCCGTCCTGCTCTGCAGCAGGCCGACCGCGCGGGGAAGGTGCTCGGGCCGCACGAAGCACCGCACCACCACGTTCTCGACGGGGGCCAGGGTGCTGCCCACCGCGCCGAGCAGCAGGGCGGCGACCAGCACCGCCCACAGCGGCGGCATGCCGCCGGAGGCCGACAGGGCCAGCGCGGCCAGGACGAGTGCGCCGGCCGCGTTGCCGGTCAGCAGCACCGTCCGCCGCTCCCGGCGGTCGGCGAGGACGCCGGCCGGCAGCCGGGCCAGCAGCACCCCGACGGAGAGCGCCGTACCGGCCAGTCCGGCCTGCCGGATGTCACCGCCGGCCCGCAGCGCGACCACCGGGAGGGCGATCACCGAGGCGGCGGTGCCCAGGGCCGAGGCGGACTCGCCGCCGTAGAGCAGCCAGAACGACCGCCCCAGCCCTCCGGCGGCCGCCGCGCTCACGCCGACCCCGTCGCGAACTGTCGCCGGATGCCGCGCAGCGGACGGGCCGCCAGCGCCGCCGGGACGGCGGTGGCGACCAGCACCCCGACCAGGACGCCGACCGTCCACGGCACGTCCAGGGCGGGCAGCACCCCCTGCCCGACGGCCCGGGCCAGCGGCACCAGGCAGATCCCGGCCGTCGCCACCGCCAGGACCGTCCCGACCAGCGCCGAGGCCAGCACCTCGTACACCACGCAGCGCAGCAGCTGCCCGCGGCCGAGGCCGAGGGCCCGCAGGTGGGCGCGCTGGGAACGGCGGTCCCGCTGGGCGATGGCGCAGGTGTTGGCGAGGGCGAGCAGCGCGTACCCGCCCACCACGGCGACGATCAGCCGGGAGGCCATGTCGTCCTGCACGTTGCGCGGCCGCAGGTGGGCCAGGTAGTCGGCCCGCGTGGCGAGCCGCTGGCCGGGCCGGAGCTCCCAGGCGCCCGGGTCACCGCGGAGCAGCACCCGGTCGGCGTACGGGGCCGGGGTGTGCTCGAGGGCGAGGTCGGCGGGGAGGACGTACGAGGGGAAGGCCAGGTCCCGCTGGTAGACGGCGACGAGCCGCAGCTGCGCCTGCTGTCCGTCGGCGAGCGTGAAGGTGACGTCCTGGCCGAGCTTCCAGTGGCGCGCGGTGGCCTCGGTGCTGCCCGCGGCGAACGTGCCGGGAGCCAACTCGTCCAGCCGGCCCTGCTGTTCGCCGAGGTCCAGGGCGCTCCGCAGGGCCGCCCCGTCGACGCCCCAGGCGCGGGTGGGCTTGGGCTTGTCGTCGTAGAAGCTGGGCGGCGCGGTCACCTTGGTCGCGATCGGCGCGACGGCCGTCCCGCCGGGCAGGCCGGCGGGCCGGGCGGGCAGCTGGTGGCCCGGCTCGGCCGTCACCACCGCGTCGGCCCGCAGCGCCTGCTCGGTCTGCTGCTGCACGGCGGCCCCGATGGTGGCTCCCGAACCGAGCAGGCAGACCACGGTGCCGACGGCCAGCAGGACGGGCACCGCGATCGCGGCCGTCCGGGCGGGCGCGGCCCGCAGCCCCGCGGCGGCGATCCGGCCGGCCTTGCGGTCGAGCAGCAGCAGCACCGCGCAGCAGGGGCCGACGAGCAGCGGCACGAACCAGGGCGCGAGCACCGCGAGCGTGGGGATGACGGCCGTGGCCAGGCCCATCACCAGCGCGCCCTGGAGCACCGGCGGCAGGTCCATCACGACCATCAGGGCCACGAGCGGCCCGCAGAGCATCAGGACCATGGCGATGCCCGCCACCAGCCGGCCGGCGTTGCGGCGGGGCGGGGCCAGGGCCAGGGACTGGTCCTTGAGGAGGTCGATCGGCTGGACCCGGCCGGCCGCCAGCACGCTGGCCAGCGCGGCCAGCACCGCGACCGCGCAAGTGCCGAGGCAGGCGCCGACCGCGATCGCCCAGGTCTGCCCGGCGGAGGGCAGGTCGACCGCGGCGGGGAACAGCTCGCGCTCGATCAGCAGGCGCCGGCCGAACCCGGCCACCGGGACCGTCCCGGCCACCGCGGCGACGGCGGAGGGGGCCAGCGCGACCAGCGCGACGTCCGCGACGACCAGGGCCCGCAGCCGGCCGGCCGTCACCCCGAGGGCGCGCAGCACGGCGAACTGCCCGAGCCGCTGGTTGGTCCAGAGCGCGACCGTCGACCCCGTCACCAGCACCGCCGACATCAGCAGCATCGTCAGCAGCAGGCCCAGCAGGTTCTGCGCGTCCTTGGCCGCCGCCGCGGCGGACGAACCCTCCGGGTAGGACGGGCCGCTGACCGCCGCGAGCAGCAGCAGGCAGGCGCCCACGCCGGTGGCGGTGAGCGCGCAGGCGACCGCGACACCTATGACCCGCCCCGGGTACGCCCGTACCTCGGCGACGCACAGTCGCAGCGCGCCGAGCGGTCCGCTCGGACGGGTAGTCGGTTCTGATGCCACGGCCACGGTTAACTCACCCCAAAACGGTAAACAGAATGCAGAGCCGGGGAAGGCCGCATGTGCCGCGGCCTTCCCCTCTCTGTCACCCGGTACTGCCGGACCCAGGGGGTCAGCAGCTGAACACACTGACCGAACTGAACGGGGCGTCGACGACGATCTCCTCGTCGAGCTCCTGAAGCGCCAGAATGTCGGCCATCACAATCACCTCCCCTCGCCGTCTCGCCGGAACGCGGCACCGGGCCACGGGCATCAGCAGCTGAACGCACTGACCGAACTGAACGGGGCGTCGACGACGATCTCCTCGTCGAGCTCCTGAAGCGCCAGGATGTCGGCCATCACAATCACCTCCTCCTCACCGCCTCGCCGGTACACGGCACCGGGCTGCCGGGATCAGCAGCTCCAGTAGCTGACCGAACTGAACGGGGCGTCGACGACGATCTCCTCGTCGAGCTCCTGAAGCGCCAGGATGTTGGCCATCACAGTCACCTCCCCTCGTCGTCTCGCCGGGACGGGGTACCGGGCTCGGCCCGCTCCGGCGTCCACCCGTGGACGGGGTGGGCGCCGGGGAGCAGGCACTGCCCGGGGCTCTTGGCGGCGGCCAGCGCCAGCAGGGCGCCGGCGGAGCCGGTGGCCAGGTCGGTGGAGAGCCGGATCAGCTGGTCCCCGTGCAGGACGCTGCCGTCCTGATGGGGGGCCAGGTGGAGGTCCACCAGCCGGAGTTGCTCCTCCGCCTCGGCCCGCCAGCGCGGCAGGCGGGCGGCGACCTGGAACAGGGTGTAGGCGAGCCCGGCGCGGCCGTTGAACAGCCCGCCCTGGACGACCACGCGGACCGCGCCGGCCCGGGCCGCGGCCTCCAGCACCCGCTCGGCGTCGAGGGCTTCGGCCTGCGCGGCGGGCAGGGCCAGGACGGCGAGCGCCACTCCGGCCGAGCCCTCCGCCAGGTACGGCAGCAGCCGGCCCGAGCTGTACGTCTGCAGCATGTCGTCGACCAGCCGGCCGTGCCGCAGGTCGCAGCGGACGGCGCGTTCGGCGGCCTCGGCCCAGGCCGTGTCGCC
>NZ_LFVW01000074.1:0-792 GCF_001182915.1 Kitasatospora sp. MY 5-36 | reverse complement strand
CTGTCGCGGCTGCTGTCGGCGAAGGTCGGCGGCGCCACGGTGCTGGACGAGTTGACGGCCGGCCGGGACCTCGACGCGTTCGTGCTGTTCTCGTCGGGCGCGGGTGTCTGGGGCAGCGGCGCTCTGGCTGGCTATGCGGCGGCGAACGCGCACCTGGACGCGTTGGTGGAGGACCGCCGCTCTCGTGGTCTGGTGGCCTCGTCGGTCGCGTGGGGCCTGTGGGCCGGCGTCGGCATGGCGGCCGGCTCCGGTGGTGAGCGGTTGCGCGAGTTCGGTATGGAGGGCATCGACGGACGCCGGGGCATGCTGGCCTTGGGCCAGGTCCTGGACGCCGGTGAGGGCGCGATGGTGGTGGCCGGCTTCGACTGGCCGCAGTTCGTGCCGACCTACACCCTCTACCGGGCCAGCCGTCTGCTGGCGGACCTTCCCGAGGTCCGCGCGGTCCTGGCCGCCGAGGCCGCCGTCACCACGACGACCGAGGAAGTCGGCGCGTGGGCAAGCCGGTTGGTCGGGATGCCGGTCGCTGAGCAGCGCCAGGTCCTGACCGACCTGGTCCGGGGCCACGCGGCCGCGGTCCTCGGCTACGACTCGGCGGACGACGTGCTGCCGCAACGCGCGTTCAAGGAGCTGGGCTTCGACTCCGTCGGAGCCGTCGAGCTGCGGAACCGCCTCTCCAAGGAGGTCGGTGTCAAGCTGGCCTCCACGATGGTCTTCGACCACCCGAACGCCACCGCCCTCGCGGACTACCTGCGGGGCGAACTCGTCGGCACCGGCGGCCAGACGGCCCAGGCC
>NZ_LFVW01000755.1:0-414 GCF_001182915.1 Kitasatospora sp. MY 5-36 | reverse complement strand
CGGGCGAACAGCACCGCCGGTCCGGACCAGCCGCGCAGCAGACCCGGGCGGTCCAGCAGCCCGGCCTCGCCGATCCGCCCGGCGGCCTTGGCGGCCAGGGCGAGCGCCTCGTCCGTCGCTCCGGCCTCCAGCAGCAGCTGGGCGACGCCCGTCAGGCCGCCGTACAGGCCGAGCGAGGAGGGCGGCGGGCCGGCCAGCAGCCGGTCCACCACGTTCGCGGCGTCCGGGTGCCCGAGCCGGTGGAACAGCCAGCCGGCTCCGGCCAGCCCGTCGTACAGCCCGACGGGCGTGTCCGCGGGGGCGCGCCGCACGGCGGCGGCGAGCCAGTCCAGCTGTTCCCCGCCCGGTGCGGCCCCGGCCAGGTGCCGGGCGAGGAGCACGCCGGAGGAACCGTACGCCAGCCCGAGCGCGCCG
>NZ_LFVW01000754.1:0-4697 GCF_001182915.1 Kitasatospora sp. MY 5-36 | reverse complement strand
CGCCCTCGTCCGCCGGGAACGCCGGGCCGGTCCCGGCAAGGGGGGCGGCCGGACACCACCGGCGCAGGGCGCGGCCGTACGGCGGGCGAGCGGCGGCGGGCGGGGGCGTGTGGTGGGCGGGTTGACGGTCTGTGCGGCGGGGCCCGCGGGGTGGGCCCCGTGCGGGCCGGTTCGCCGCTTCCCTGTCCGGGTCCCTGTTCCCGCTTCCTGCTGCCGTTTCCTGTTCCGGCCGGTCGGGGTGTCCGGTATTGGTGGTCGCCCCGGGCGGGGGTGGGGGCGGGCAGTAGGATCGGCGGCGTTGCATCCCGTACACACTGCTGGTAGGAGGCTTTTCATGGCTCAGGTCACGCTGAAGGGGAACCCGGTGCAGGTCGGTGGCGCGCTGCCGGCCGCCGGCAGCCAGGCGCCGTCGTTCACGCTGGTGGGCGAGGGGCTCGCGGACGTGTCGCTGAAGGACTTCGCGGGTCGGCGCAAGGTCCTGAACATCTTCCCCAGCATCGACACCCCGACCTGCGCGACCTCGGTGCGCACGTTCAACGCCAAGGCGGGTTCGCTGGAGAACACCGTGGTGCTGTGCGTGTCGGCGGACCTGCCGTTCGCGCAGGCCCGGTTCTGCGGCGCGGAGGGCCTGGAGAACGTCAAGACGCTGTCCACCCTGCGCGGGCGGGACTTCCACGACGTCTACGGTGTGGCGATCGCCGACGGTCCGCTGGCCGGGCTGACGGCGCGCGCGGTCGTCGTCCTGGACGAGAACGACACCGTCCTGCACACCGAGCTGGTCGCGGAGATCGCCGACGAGCCGAACTACGAGGCCGCGCTCGCCGCCCTCGTCTGACCGGCCGGCACCGCGCCCGCGGTGCCGACCCCTTTTGTGGTGCGGCGGCCCGCCCCCCGCGTCCCGCCCGTCCCCGCTCCGGCGGGACGGGCAGGACGGGGGGCGGGCCGCCGTCGTCGTGCCCGTCTCGGACGCGCCGGGCGGAGGACGACCGCCGTGGCGGGCGTCCCGTGGTGGGCGTCCCGTGGCGGGGCGCCGGGGCAGCCGGTTCAGGCGGCCAGGGTGTCCTTCAGCCAGGGGGCGATCAGGGCCATCGCCTCGCCGAAGCGGGAGACGGCGCAGTGGCCGGTGTCCGGGATCAGTTCGACGCGGGTGTCGCGGCGGCCCTCGAACACCAGGGTGTCGGCCTGGGGGACGTGGACGTCCTCGGTGCCGTTGACGACCAGCATCGGCCCGTTGGCGTCCCGGTCCAGCAGCGGGCGCAGGTCGAATCCGGCGAAGGCCGCGTCGAGTTCGGCCCTGGTGGGCGCGGTGTCGAAGCCCAGGGCGTTGCCGACGATGCCGTCCATGCCGAAGGCGAAGCCGCGGCCGGGGGCGAAGGCGCGCTCGACCGGGCCGCCGAGCACCACGGAGGCGTCCACCGCCCCGGTCAGCCCGGTGCGGGCGGAGTAGTAGCCGCCCATCGAGATGCCGAAGTGGCCGACCCTCCCGTTGCCGGCCGCGCGGGCGAAGGCGGCCAGTGCGGCGATCACCTCGTCCCCGCCGTGCGGGGTCATCGGCAGGTGGGCGCTCTCGCCGGTACCGGGGAGGTCGAACAGCAGCAGCCGCGCCGGCAGGGCGAACGCGAGCTGCTCCCACATGCCGTGCAGGTCGGTCTTCCAGGAGTCCACGCCGCCGCTGGCCAGGACGAGGGGCGCGTCGGCGGGCAGGCCGGGGGCGGCCATCAGGTGGACCGGCACGGCGGCCTCGCCGCCGCGGTGGGGGACGGTGAGGACGCGGCGCTCGAACTCCACCGGGAAGCCGGGGGCGGCGAGGACGTACTGCTCGACCTGGCGGGCGAGCGCGGTGCGCTTGGGGCCGTCGGCGAGGGAGGGGAACTTGGCCCAGCCGTACGCCTGCGCGGCCTCGCGGTGGCGCCCGGCGGCGGCGTGGCGGGCGGCGAGGGCGGACCACTCGTGCACCCACCCGCCGGGCCGGTCGGGCCACATCACGGTGACGGCGGCGCGGACCGCGTCCACCTCGCCGGCGGGCAGGCCGAGGGTCATCTGCGGGTAGCGCTCGACGAACAGGTCCCGCGGGTCCAGGGGCCAGGTGAAGGACATGGTGGTGCCTCCTGTCGCACTCAAGCTTCTTAAAGCCGGAACACTTGCGTTAACGACTATGCGCCCGTACCGGCGCCTAACGCAAGCGGCCCTGCGTTAGTGTGGTGGCCGAGGTGATCGACATGACCGAACACGAGCCGGAGCCGCGGCCGCACCCGGAGTCGGAGCCGCCGCCGGTGCGCCGCCGCCCGGGCGGGCGCGCCGCGCGCGTACGCCAGGCCGTCCTGGACGCCGCCGCGCAGGTACTGGCCGAGGAGGGCGTCGACCGGCTCACCGTCGCCGGGGTCGCGGCCCGCGCCGGCGTCAACGAGACCACCGTGTACCGGCGTTGGGGCACCCGGGAGAAACTCGTCCTGGACGCCATGCTCACCGGCAGCAACGAGGGCGTCCCCGTCCCCGACACCGGGGCCGTCCGCACCGACCTGGCCGCCTTCGCCCGCGCCCTGGCCCGCTACCTCGCCACCCCCACCGGCCGCTCCGTCGCCCGGGCCGCCGCCCTCAGCGCCGACGACCCCGACCTCGCCGAGGCCTGGCAGACCTTCTGGCACTCCCGCCTCGACCAGGCCGGCGCCATCATCGCCCGGGCCGTGGACCGCGGGGAACTCCCCCCGGACACCGACACCGCCCTGGCACTGGAACTGCTCTGCGCCCCCCTCCAGACCCGCTGCCTGCTCGGCCACCGCCCCGACGAACCGGACCTGCCCGAACGCCTGACGGACCTGGTCCTCGACGGCCTGACGGGCGGGAACCGGGCCACCGCCCCCCGGCACCGCTCCTGACACCGGCCGCCCCTCCCCCCGGCCCCGGCCCGGCGAAGGGGGCGCCGTCGGCCCGACGGCATGCCCGCGCACGCCGGGCCTTACGACCACTCCCCCGGAACCGGACGAGCGGCCCCGGAACAAGGCCCTGGCCCACGCTCTGCGACCGGTGACGGTACGCAACGGGTCACGTGTTCCCACCGGGCCCGTAGCGGGTTCCGGGCAGCCAACAGCCCGCGGCCGCGACGCAACCACGCTCCCTGTTCAGGGAGTTGCCGTTCCCGTCGGCACCGGAGGCGACCGTCGCCGGGGTGGGACCGGACGCCGGGAGGCGGCGGGCGCGGTGAGCGGGACGCGGCGGCCGGCCCCGATCGTGGCCGCCCGCCGCCGAGCGGACCCGGGAAAGCCAACGGGGCCGGGAGGAAGGACCGTTGACCACCGGCAGCCCCGCTCAGGCCACCGGCAGCCGGCGGCCGCGTGCGGACGCCGTGCGGGTCACAACGGCCGGCGCCAGTGGCGGTAGGCGTGCGGGGTCCTGGTGAAGCCGCTGTCGCCGAAGGGGTTCGCCAGCGTGCCGTCGAGGGTTCCGGCCAGGAAGTCGCCGAAGCCCGCCGCGAAGCGGACCCAGCGTTCCTCCCGGTATGCGGGCTGGCGCTTGAAGACGACGACGTCCCAGCCGTCCGGGTCACGGGTGTCGCAGAGCCAGAAGACCACATCGCCATTGGCGCTGCCCGCGAAGGGCAGGAGCCTGCCCTTCTCCAGGTCCTCCGGGGCGGCGCCGGTGGGTGCGGCCGGCTCCTGCCGGGGGTCGAAGTCCAGCGCGTCGACGAGGTCGCCGTACGGGGAGCCGTCCACCGGCGGGGTGCTGACGCCGAGGTACTCGTCCAGCTCGCCGCCGCCGTAGAGCGCGACGAAGTCGCGGTAGTCGGCGGGCAGGCGCAGGCCCGTGGTGCGGGCCAGTTCGTCCCAGTCGACGCTGTCGCCCGGGGTTCCCGGCTCCCCGATCAGGGCCGAGAGGCGGGTGACGGCCGGGTGGACCATGGCGGTGTCCCCTTTCGTGGGCGGCGGGTTCCGGTCGGTCACCGTACTGCCCGGCGTCCCGCCCGGTGAAGGTCGAGCGGGCTGTCGGACCAGCGCCCGTCCCGCCGGGCCCCGACCGCCCAGGGCAGCGGAGCGGCGGACTTCCGGGCACCCGCAGGGCGCGCCATACCGCGCGTCGTGAACCGCGAAGACCTGATCGCCGCCCTCGAACGACACGGGACCGACGGCGCCGGCCGGGCCGCCCGGTCCGCCCGGCCGGGTGGACCGGATCGGCCGGGACGGCACCCGGGATCCCGGGTGCCGGGGGCCGCGGCCGCCGGGAGGGGAATGTCCGCGGTCAGACCACGCAGAACTCGTTGCCCTCCGGATCGGCCATCACCACATGGTCGGGCCTGCCCCGCAGCTCCTCCTCACGGACCACCGTCGCACCCGCGGCGGTCAACCGCTCCACCGCCTCGACCACGCGCGGCCACCGCACCTCCCACGGCGTCCCACGGCCGCCGCCGGCCTGCACGTCCACGTGCACCCGGTTCTTCACCGCCTTCGGCTCCGGCACCTTCAGGAAGGACAGGGCGGGACCCGTCCCCTCGGGATCGCAGAGGTACGCGCCGTCGTCCCACTCCTCCCGCGGGACCCCGTGACGGGAGAACCACTCCTCCCAGCTCCCGAACCCCGCCGGCGCGGGCCTGTGCACATAGCCCAGCGCCAGCACCCAGAACCCGGCCGGCCTCGCCGGGTGCGCGCAGTCGATCGTCAGGCTCCACCCGGTCGCCATGCGGCCCTCCTCGCTCGGATGCCGCG
>NZ_LFVW01000753.1:0-4897 GCF_001182915.1 Kitasatospora sp. MY 5-36 | reverse complement strand
CGGGCGCGTCCCGCGCCGCCGCGGCGGCGGCACCGGTGATCGCGGCGGTCGGCTTCGCCGTGCTGCTCAGCGGCGCGGTGGAGACGATGCGGGCGGCCTACCCGGCCGGCCAGGCGCTGCGGCTCTCCGGCCAGGCGATCGTCACCAACGACGGCACCCCGGGCCTCACCGACGAGGCGGCCGACGCCCACCCGGTAGGCAAGGCCGCCCTGCCGACCCGCGCCTTCGTCCACCGCGCCGACGGGACGACCGTCGTGATCGACGCCCTCGGCTCCCGCGACCCGGCCTGGAGCCGGCCCGGCGAGGCGGTGCTGGGAACGTCCATGGCGCGTTGGCTGGGCGTGACGGCCGGGCAGCGGTACCCGGTCCGCTTCGCCGACGGGGCGACCGTCCCGCTGCTCATCGCCGGGATCCTGCCGGACGACCCGGCCCGCGGCGACTTCGTCCTCGCCCGGAGCCTGGTCCGCGGCCACGACCCGGCCGCGCTGGGCGACGACCTGTTCGTCCCGGCGGAGGCGGATCCGGTGGCGGTCGTCCCGGGCACGGCCGTCCACGACGCCGTCCGTTACGCCCTGGACGACTACGACACCGACGCCCGGCTGACCGACAGCCTGGCCGCCATGCTGATCGCCGTGGCCGTCGGCTACAGCGCGATCGCCACCGCGAACAGCACCGCCCTGTCCGCCCACGGCCGGCGCCGCGACCTCGCCGTGCTGCGCTCGACCGGCGGCACCGTCCGCCAACTGGTCCTGCTGGCCGCGGGCGAGGCGGCCGTGGTGACCGCGATCGGCACCCTGCTGGGACTGCTGGCCACCCTCCCGCCGCTGGCCGGTCTCGCCTCCGGCCTCGCCCAGAGCACCGGAGCCCCGGTCACGCTCCACCTGGACCCGGCGGCGCTGGCCTCCGTGGTCCTCGCCTGCCTGCTGCTGTCGGGCACGACCGCCGGCCTGGTGACCTGGCGGGTGCTGCGCCGGGCCTGAGGAACCGGCCCCGCGAGGCCTCGGTGGCTCAGGGGTTGGCCGGGAGGGCCGGGGCGCGGCGGGGCTGGGGTGGGAGGGGGAGGGTGAGGGCTTCGCGGGAGGCGGGTGGGAGGGCGAGGGCGGAGGCGGTTTCGGCGGGGAAGGGGTGGAGGCCGAGGAGGGCGGTGGTGAGGCGGGTGGTGGCGCGGTGCCAGTCGGGGAGGCGCTGGAGCATGGCGTGGCCGCTGCCGGTGACGGTGTAGCCGCAGACCCGGGCGCCCGCGGCGCGGCTGCGGGCGGCGAAGGCGCGGGTTTCGGCGGGCGGGGTGACGGTGTCGCGGTCGCCGTGCAGCAGGAGGACGTCCCGCCCGGCGAGTTGGTCGCACGGGTCCTCGGGCGGGCACCACGGTGCGAGGGCGACCAGGCCGGTGACGGAGGGGTGTCCGCCGGCCTGGAGGGCGGCGCGCCCGCCCATCGAGTGGCCGACCAGGACGGTCGGCACCGGCCCGAGCAGCGCGGTGAGTTCGTCGAGCGCGGCGGTCGCGTCCCGTGCGGCGTCGGCCCGTTCGCCGTTCCAGCCGCGGTGGCGGTAGCGGACGGTGCCGATGGCGACCCCGTCCCGCGCGGTCGCCCTGGTGAGCGCGCGCAGGAAGCCGTGCATCCGCAGCAGCGGGAGGTTGAGGCGCCCGGGCCGGGCGACGTTGTGCTCCTCGCCGCCGTGCAGGACCAGGACGGCGGCCCGGGCCGCTTCCGGTCGGACCCGCCAGTGCAGCGCCCGGTGGTCCACCGCGTGCTCCGCCGCCGTACCGCCCACTTGCCGCACCGTCCCGTCCGTCCCGCCCCGTGGCCCGTCCCCCCGGACCGCCACTGTACGCGTGCGGACGGCCGGAGCATTCACCCGAGGGGAGCATCCCGGACACCGGGCGCGCGCGGCCGGGGCGGGCGCCTGCTATCCACGAAGGGTGGGGGGCCGAAGCGCCCGCTCGTGGCGCCGTGTCACCGAGTGGAGGACTCCGTGGCTCAGCAGCTCGCACTGTCCGTCGATTTCGGGTCGGGCTTCACCGAGGCCTGGTCGAAGATCGCCAAGGTCATTCCGCAGTTCATCGCCTTCCTGGCGATCCTGGTCGTCGGCTGGTTCGTGGCCAAGGCGATCGCCAAGATCCTCGACCGGGTGCTGCGCAGGGTCGGCTCGGAACGGGTCGCGGAGCGGTCCGGAGTGGCCGCCCACCTGCAGGGTTCCAAGTACGACATGACCGGCATCATCTGCAAGGTCGTGTACTACATCGTCCTGCTGATGGCCCTGCAGTTGGCGTTCGGCGTCTTCGGCTCGAACCCGATCAGCACGATGATCCACAGCATCGTCGCCTGGCTGCCGCGCGGCATCGTCGCCGTGGTGATCGTGGTGGTCGCGATGGCCATCGCCAACGCGGTGCGCGACATCGTGGGCAGCACGCTCTCCGGCGCCTCGTACGGCCGGACGGTCTCCACCCTGGTCTGGGCGTTCATCGTCGGCCTCGGCGTGATCGCCGCGCTGGGCCAGGCCGGGATCGCCACCTCGATCACCGGGCCGGTCCTGATCGCCGCGCTCGCCACCATCGCCGGTGTGCTGGTGGTCGGTGTCGGCGGCGGCCTGATCATCCCGATGCGCCAGCGCTGGGAGCGGTGGCTGGACGGCGCCGAGCGGGAGACCGCCCGGCTGCGCGGCACCGCCTACCAGGCCGGCCGCTCCGACGCGCTGTCCAACCAGCCGGTCCGGCCGACCACCCAGACCGGTCCGGGCACCCCGCCCGCGCCGGGCATCGAGGGCGACCAGAACCGGTAGCCCGCCGCACCGGGCGGTCCGGGCGGGCCTGCCGGGGCTCAGACCCCGAGCAGGCCCTGCTCGCGGACCAGCCAGCAGATCGCGGTGAGCCGGATCACGGCGTAGTCGTGGCCGACCGGCTCCCGCCAGCCGATCTCGGCGAGCGCGTCCAGGAAACCCAGCGCGTAGTCCGACAACTCCTCACGGTCCAGGGGCCGGGGCGCGAGCTCCGGCCCCTGCGCGTACAGCAGCTCCCGCAGCATCGCCGCGTGCTGGTCGACCGCCGCGACGAAACCGGGCTCGAAGGCGAACTCGGCCAGCCGGGGCGTGAAGGCCGTCACGATGCCGGGCAGCGGACAGCCGGCCGGCTCGTCGGGGGAGCGCCGGAAGGACTCGTCGGGGGTCGCGAACATCCGTCCACGGTAGGCGACCCTCCGAGCGGGAACGGGCGCCCGTGACGGTTCCGTACTGAGACCTTGGCCACCCCTGCCGCCCCACCCGGCCGGATCGGAAACGGTCCGTGGCGCGGCGGACGCGCTGTGCCGATCACCGGTCGGTCCGTACCAGAATGGCCGGCATGGATCTCCGCGTCTTCACCGAACCCCAGCAGGGTGCGAGTTACGACACCCTCCTCAAGGTCGCCCGCACCGCCGAGGAGCTCGGGGCCTTCAGCGCCTTCTTCCGCTCCGACCACTACCTGAAGATGGGCGACGTCGACGGCCTGCCCGGGCCCACCGACGCCTGGATCACCCTGGCCGGCCTCGCCCGCGACACCAGCACCATCCGCCTGGGCACCCTGATGACCGCCGCCACCTTCCGGCTGCCGGGCGTCACCGCGATCCAGGTCGCCCAGGTGGACGCGATGAGCGGCGGCCGGGTCGAGTTCGGCCTCGGCGCCGGTTGGTACGAGGCCGAGCACACCGCGTACGGCATCCCCTTCCCGAAGGAGAAGTTCGGGCGGCTGGAGGAGCAGCTGGCGATCATCACCGGGCTGTGGAACACCAAGCTCGGCGACACCTTCGACTTCGCCGGCGAGTACTACACGCTGACCGACTCGCCGGCCCTGCCCAAGCCCGCCCAGGAGCACGTCCCGGTGCTGGTCGGCGGCCTCGGCCCCAAGCGCACCCCGGCCCTGGCCGCCCGCTTCGCCGACGAGTTCAACCTGCCGTTCGCCTCGGTGGACGACACCGCCGCCCAGTTCGGCCGGGTCCGCGCCGCCGTCGAGGCGGCCGGGCGCTCCGCCGACGACCTGGTCTACTCCAACGCCATGGTGGCCTGCGTCGGCCGCGACGACGCCGAGGTCGCCCGCCGGGCCGCCGCGATCGGCCGCGAGGTCGACGAGCTGAAGGAGAACGGCCTGGCCGGCACCCCGGACGAGGTGGTCGAGAAGATCGGCCGGTACGCGGCGGTCGGCAGCGAGCGGTTCTACCTCCAGATCCTCGACCTGGACGACCTCGACCACCTGGAGCTGATCGCCTCCCGGATCGCCCCGCAGCTGGGCTGACACCCGCCGCCGGGCCTCGACGCCGCCACGCTCCGGGCCCGGCCGTGGTCGTCCGTACCCGCTCCGACCTCCGCCCTTTACTCGTTCTTGGGAATGAGCGATGCTCCTCGAAGGGGAACGGCGGGGGGAGACCGGGTGAGTGGGACGCGAACGGTGCGGACGGCGGCGGCGCCGAGGGTGCCGCCGCCGCGCACCGCCGGGGAACGGGTCGTCCTGCCCGCGCCGGACGACCCGTCCGCATCGCACGCGCCGCACGACCCGAGCGCCCGGCACGAGCTGCGCGGGCCCGGGCCGGCGGTCCTGCGCTACCCGGCCGGGGACCTGCTGGTCGTCACCGGCCTGCCCGGCAGCGGCAAGAGCACCCTGATGCGCCGCTGCGTCCGCGCCCCGCTGATCGACTCCCAGCTGGTCCGCGAGGAGTACGCGGCCCGGCTGCCCGGCCGCCTGCCGTACGCGCTCTACCGCCCGCTGGCCCGGCTCGCCCACTACCTGCGGTTGCGCCGGGCCGTGCTGGACGGCGGGCCGCTCGCGGTGCACGACTGCGGCACCCAGCCCTGGGTGCGGGCCTGGCTGGTGCGGGCCGCCGCCCGGCAGGGCCGCCGGGTGCACCTGCTGCTGCTCGACGCCGACCCG
>NZ_LFVW01000752.1:0-4910 GCF_001182915.1 Kitasatospora sp. MY 5-36 | reverse complement strand
CTGGCCGCCGTACCCGCCTCCGCGTCGCCCGAGTCCCTCGCCGCCGGCCCGGTGCTCACCGCCGGGAGCGCGGGCGGCACCGCCGTCGCCGTCGGCGACGCGCTCGCCGCACCGCTCGCCCCGGGCACCAAGGCCACCTTCTACTCGACCGCGACCAGCACCACCGGTGTCACCTGCGCCACCTCCCAGCTCTCCGCCTCGGTGCTGGGCAACCCGGCGGCGCCGGGCAGCGCGACCGCGTCGCTGACCGGGCTGACCTTCGGCTCGTGCACCGCCAACGTCACCGGGGTCACCTCGGTGCGCAGCCTGACGGTCGGCAACCTGCCGTACGGCGTCACCGTCTCCGACGCGCCCGGCCTGCCGGTCACCCTGACCGGCGGGTCCGCCGGGACGATCCAGGCCACCGCCGTGCTGGACACCTGGTTCGGCACCATCACCTGCTCCTACCAGCTGAGCGGCGCGTTCACCGGCAGCGCCGACAACACCGCGCACAGCCTGGCCTTCCGCACCGAGCACTTCGCCAAGAGCGGCGGTTCGACGCTCTGCCCGGCCGACGGCTACTTCTCCGCGACGTACGGGCCGGTCGCGGACACCAGCCAGTCGGGAAGCCCGGCGGTCTTCGTCAACTGACCGCACCCGCGAGGGAGTCGGGGTGGGTGCGGCAGCGCCGCCGGGCCCACCCCGGCCCCGGTCAGACCCGGAGCAGGCCGAACTCCCGGGCGGCGGCCCGGAGTACAGCGACCAGTGCCAGCAGCATCAGCGCGCCGTGGGCCGGCATCGACAGGTACGGCGCCACGCCGGGTGCGATGAACTTGAGGTAGCTGCCGAAGGACGCGAGCTGGACCAGCACCGGCAGGTACCAGAGCCGCCGGGGCAGGTGGAAGGCGACGATCACGCTGAGGACGTCCGCGACGTAGAAGTAGCGCTCGTGCATGGACGGCAGCAGGAACGGCACCGCGATCGCGAAGACGGTGGCCAGCAGCAGGATCCCCGTCCCGGTGCGCCCCGCCCGTCCACCCCCGGCCGTGGACCTGCCGGCAAGGGACTCTCCGGCCGCGCCTCCGGCGCTTCGCAGGGCCCGGACCGCCAGGGCGATCAGCGCCAGCACCAGCAGGCCCGCGACCAGCACGCCCGCCCGGCGCACCGGGTCGTCCTCGCCGGACGGCACCGAGACGAACTGGTAGACCGACGGCGCGTTGAGCGTGAGGTCCCGGTAGGTCCCGGTCTGCCGGGCGTACACCGTCAGCAGCTGCCAGGGGTCGGCGCCGAGCAGCACGGCGGGGACGTCGAGCGCCAGGTAGGCGGCCGGGACGGCCAGCAGGCACCGCCACGGCATCCGCCGGGCCAGGACCACGACGAGCAGCAGGGGGAAGAGGAAGACCGCCTGGAGCTTGAAGGCCAGGGCGATCCCGAAGAAGGCGCAGGTCCACCAGGGCCGGCCGCGCAGGAGGTGGTGGACGCCGCCGAGCAGGAAGGCGGTGAAGATCGCGTCGGCCTGGGCCCACCACCCGCTGTTGGTCACGACCGTGGGCAGGAACAGCACGGTCACCGCTGCCGCGAAGGGCCGCCAGGGCCGGTGCGGCCACCGCAGCGCGACGATGCGGTGGGTGTAGTAGGCCAGCGCCAGGTCGAAGAGGACCGACAGGCACTTGACCGCCGTCAGCGCGGGCACCGGCAGCCGGCCGAGCGCGGCCATCAGGTACAGGTAGGGGACGTTGTAGTCCGAGAAGCCGGTGTCGCCGAGGGCCTGGAATCCGCCGTGCGCCGCGATGTACCGGTACCAGGGGCCGAGGAAGTAGTACCAGTCCGACGACTCGTACTGCAGCAGCAGGCCCCGGAGCAGGAGCGCGGACGCCACCGCCGCCACCGCGACCAGCACCGGCACCGGCACCGGCACCGGCACCGGCACCACCGGATCGGCCCGGCGTGGAGGCGGGGCCCCTCGTTCCGGCGCGGCTTCCTGGGGGCCGGGGCGCAGGTCGGGTTCGGGTCGGACTGGACAGTGGTTCATACCACCAGGACGCGGCACCCACCGGAAACGGACGACAACGAACCGGTACGGATTTCCGCGGGCCGCCGACCGGGCCGCCGACCGACCCGCGGACCGACCCACCCGGGCCCGCCCCGGGCCTGAGCTCGTACGGCTCCGGCCCGGGGCGCGAGCGGGCGACCGGCAGCGGTCAGTCCCCGGCCTCCCGGTGCCGCCACCGCACCGGGTCCTCGGCCACCGCGGCGCCCGCCGCGGTCCGGGCCGGCGTCCGGTAGCCCGCCGTGGCGAGCACCAGCATCTCGTTCTCCCCCGGCCGGAACTCGTAGGCCACCCGCTCCACCCGGCTGGGGACGCCGAGGTCCGCCAGTTCCTCGCGCAGCGGCTCCAGTCCGGGGTAGCGCTCCCGCGTGTCGTACACCATCAGCGGGAACACCCGCACCTCGTGCCGTGCCACCCGGGCGAGCTCCAGCAGGGCCGCCCGGTGGAAGTCCCCGTCCAGCCGGTTGCCGTACGAGAACAGCAGGTGCGAGCTGAGCACCAGGTCGAAGGAGTCGTCGGCGAAGGGGAGTTCGGGCAGCGAGCCGGCCACGTAGCGGTCCGGGCGGGCGGCGATGTCGGCGCGGAAGTCCCGGGCGTTGGCGGTCCACTGGCGGATCATGTCGTCCGCGTCGGTGTACCAGGACCACACGTGGTCGGCCGTCTCCTTCACCAGCCGCTCGCGCTTGAAGCCGGTCTCCCGCTCCACCAGCAGGCCCAGCTCCTCGCGGTGCTCGGCGTACTGGCGGTCGACGGCGACGGCGTCGATGCCGCGCCGCCCGGCCTCCGCCACGAAGCTCGCGGCGCCGGCCGGGCAGTCCAGGACGCGCTGCGCCAGGTCGCGTTCGGTGAGCGCGAACATCGCCCGGTACTCCGCGAAGGAGCGTGCGCTGACCAGCACGGCTCAGCCCCTTCCGACGAACGGCATGGTGGTCGGCAGCACGACCAGGGACTGGATGGTGGTGTCCGGCGGCTGCGAGGCCATCAGCACCAGGGCCTCGGTGAAGCGGTCCACCGGGATGGTCGCCTCGACGGCCATGGTCCGGTCGGCCTGCATCGCGGCCGGCTGCGGGCCGCCGTCCACCGGGGTGACGTTGCCGACGTCGATCTGCCCGCAGGAGATGCCGTACGCCCGGCCGTCCAGGGCGAGCACCTTGGTGAGGCCGAGCACGGCGTGCTTGGCGGCGGTGTACGCGATGGAGTTGGGGCGCGGCACGTAGGCCGAGGGCGCGCCGTTGTTGATGATCCGCCCGCCCTGCGGGGTCTGGGTGCTCATCACCCGGAAGGCCTCGCGGGCGCAGAGGAAGCCGCCGGTGACGATGGTGTCCAGCACCCGGTTCCAGTCCTCGAACGGGGTCTCGGTGATCGGCCGGCGCGGGGCGGCGGCGCCCGCGTTGTTGAACAGCAGGTCCACCCGGCCGTAGCGGTCGAGGACGGTGTCGAAGAGCCGGGCGACCTCCTCCGGGCTGCGGATGTCCGTCGGGACGGGCAGCACCCGGGCGGCCCCGGGCCCGGCCAGGGCGGCGGTCTCCTCCAGCGCGTCCTTGCGCCGACCGGCGACGGCCACGGTCCAGCCGGCCGCCAGCAGGGCCAGTGCCGAGGCCCGGCCGAGGCCGCTGCCCCCGCCGGTGACGATCGCCACCCGCCCGTGCGGTGCGGGCGCGGCCCCGGTGCCGGCTCCGGCGGTCACGGCACCCGTGCTCTCGGCTCCAGCGGTCACGGCGTCCACTCCTCCCCCTCGTTCACCCAGACCCGCAGCATCCGCCGGGCGTACGGACCCGGCTCGTCGATGAACGGCGAACGCCCGTGCAGCACACGGCTGTTGCGGATGATCAGCAGGTCACCGGCGGCCATCGGCAGCCCGAAGGCGATCTCCGGCCGGTAGAGCACCTCGTCCAGCACGCCGAGCGCCTCCCACTGACGATCCGTCAACTCCGGTCCGCCGCGGTCGGGAGAGGAGCGGACGGTGCGGGTCTGGTAGTAGCACCCGATCGTCCCGTCCTTGCGGTCGTACAGGATCGGGGTGACCACCACCTGCGGACCGGCCCGGCCGCTGCGCTCGAAGGTCCACTCCTCGCGGAGCGTGGCCAGCGCGTCCGGCCGCTCCCGCTCGATCAGGTCGTGCACGTGCCGGGCGCTCGCCAGCTTGGTCAGCCCGCCGCCGTCGAAGGCGGGCCGCAGGCAGAGCAGGACCAGCAGGTCGCAGGTGTCGCAGTGGAAGCCGAGTTCGGTGTTTCCGTCGCCGTCCTGGTCGTGCAGCACCGAGGTGAGGTCGCCGCGCCCGTTCTGCGGGACGATCCGGCCGAAGTCCCCCAGCAGGAAGGAGAGCACCTCGGTGATCTCCTGTTCCGGGCGGGTCGCGTCCACCAGCCCGCTCACATGGGTGATGCCCACCGAGTCGGCGGCGTTCCGGACGAACTCCCGCAGCCTGGTCCGCACCTGCTCACCCGCACCCCACTGCCCGGCCCGCGCGTCGGCCCAGAGCAGCCGCCGCTCCCGTTCCTCCAGCGGGAGCGACCAGAGCTCCCGCCGGGCGTCCAACTCCAGGCTGCTCCAGCCGATTTCGGTCACCGCGTCCATGTCCTCTCCTCCCTACCGGCCGCCGGCCGCGACGGCCTTCGCCCACAGCTCCAGGCCCTCGTCGATCTGTTCGGCCGTGACCACCAGCGCGGGGATCATCCGGACCGTGTTGAGGTGGATCCCGCACAGCAACAGCAGCAGGCCGTGCTCGGCCGCGGCCTGCTGGGCGCGCCGGGCCGCCTCCGGGTCCGGGGTGCCGTCCGGGCGGCAGAACTCGCTGGCGGCCATCAGTCCGAGCCCGCGGACGTCGGCGATCCCGGGCGCCTCGGCGGCGACCGCCCGCAGCCCGGCCAGCAGCCGGGCG
>NZ_LFVW01000751.1:0-4912 GCF_001182915.1 Kitasatospora sp. MY 5-36 | reverse complement strand
CCGGGGGCGGCGCCGCGCCGGCGACCGGCGGCGGCACCGGAGGCGGCACGGGCGGCTCCGGCGGTACGGGCGGCGGCGCTCCGCCGGTCAACACCCCCGAGGTCATGGCGCTGCCGGTCTGCGCCTCCTCGCAGGTGGCGCTGGAGCTGGCCGGCACCCAGAACTCGTACCAGCCCAAGGACAAGCCCCGGCTGGCGCTGACGGTCAAGAACTCCTCCGGCACCAACTGCCGGGTGGACCTGGGCCGCACCGCCTCCGTGATCACGGTGAGCGGCAGCAACAACGACCGGGTCTGGTCCTCCGGCGACTGCCCGACCGACAAGGGCAGCATCTGGGTGCAGCTCGGCGCGAACGGCAACCAGACCGAGACCTTCACCTGGGACCGCAGCCGCAGCAAGCCGCAGTGCGCGACCGCCGACCAGACGCCGCCGCCGAGCGGCACCTACGTGGTGCTCGCGGAGCTCACCGGGCTCTCCGGGGACAAGGTCTCGGCGCGGGCCTCGATCCGGCTGGACGGCTGAGAACCGGTCACCTTCCCTCGGAGCCCCCGGCCGTCGCTCGGCCGGGGGCTCCGCCGTGTCCGGGGTGCCGGGCGGGGGCGGACGGCGGACGAGGGCGGCGGACGCGGGCGGGGTGCGCGGGGCGGGGTGCGCGGGGCGGGCCGGGGTGCGGTACGGACGCGCGACGGCCCCCGGGGAGGTTCCCCCGGGGGCCGTCGCGGTGTTCGGGTGTCCGTACGGTGGCGCGTCCGGTCAGACGTAGCGCTCCAGGATGGACGATTCGGCAAGGCGGGACAGGCCCTCGCGGACCGAGCGGGCGCGGGTCTCGCCGACGCCCTCGACGGTCTGCAGGTCGTCGATGCTCGCGGCGAGCAGCTTCTGGAGGCCGCCGAAGTGCTCGACCAGGCGCTCTATGACCGTGTTGGGCAGGCGCGGGATCTTCGCCAGCAGGCGGTAGCCGCGCGGCGAGACGGCCGAGTCCAGCGACTCCGGCGAGCCCGAGTAGCCGAGCGCCTTGGCGACGGTCTGGAGGTCCAGCAGCTCGGCGTGGGTGAGCGCCTCCAGGTCGGCCAGCACCTCGGTGACCGTCCGGCCCTTCTTGGCGGCCCGCTCCGGGAAGTAGTCCCGGGCGACCAGCTCGCGCTCCGGCTCCACGCCCGCGATCAGCTCGTCCAGCTGGAGCGAGAGCAGTCGGCCGTCGATGCCGAGCTCCAGCACGTAGCCGGCGATCTCGGTGGCGATCAGCCGGACCATCTCCAGGCGCTGGGCCACGGCGGTGACGTCCCGGACCGTCACCAGGTCCTCGATCTCCAGCGCGGAGAGCGTTCCGGCCACCTCGTCCAGGCGCAGCTTGTAGCGCTCCAGGGTGGCCAGCGCCTGGTTGGCGCGGGACAGGACGGTGGTGGAGTCCTCCAGCACCCGGCGGGTGCCGTTGACGTACATCGCGATCAGCCGCATCGAGTGCGAGACCGCGACCACCGGGTAGCCCGTCTGCCGGTTGACCCGCTCGGCGGTGCGGTGGCGGGTGCCGGTCTCGTCGGTCGGGATGGTCGAGTCCGGCATCAGGTGCACGCCGGCCCGGACGATCTTGGTGATGTCCTTGTCGAGCACCACCGCGCCGTCCAGCTTGCACAGCTCGCGCAGCCGGGTGGCGCTGAACTCGACGTCCAGGACGAAGCCGCCGGTGCACAGGGACTCGACGGTCCGGTCGAAGCCCAGCACGATCAGACCGCCGGTGTTGGCCCGCAGGACCCGCTCCAGGCCGTCACGAAGCGCGGTACCGGGCGCGATGGCGGTGAGGGAGGCCCGCAGCAGGGCCTCCTCGCGGGAGGCCTTGTCCGCCCCCCGGTCGCTGGCTGCCACGTGACTCCTCCGGTCGACCCGTGCCGCGCGCCTCACGCCGTGCGCCGGTCCGCGGTCTGTTGCTCTGTCGCTCAGTACCGCTCGGTACTGCCTTCTGGCCAATGAGACTGGGGAAAGTCTAACTGTGTGTGGCCTCGGCAGGGCTTGGGTCAGCGCAGTTAGTCGGAGTCGAGCGGCTCCCAGCCGTCCATCAGCTCCTCGGGGTACGCCGCCGGGCGGTCCGCGGACCGGGCGGAACGCGGGGACGGCGGCGCCGACGGTGCCTCACCGCGCGGCTCGGTGCGCGGCTTGGCGGCCGAACGGCGGCGGCCCGGGATCGCCCGCAGCGCCTCGCCGATGTCGGCCACCTCGACCACCTTCATGCCCGGCGGCACCTTGCCCGGGTCCGGCGGGACCAGGGCGTGGGTGAAGCCCAGCCGGTGCGCCTCGGCGAGCCGCCGCTGCACACCCGTCACCCGCCGTACCTCGCCCGCCAGGCCGACCTCGCCGATCGCCACCAGGTTGCTGGGCAGCGGGGTGTCGGTGGAGGAGCTGGCCACCGCGAGCGCCACCGCGAGGTCCGCGGAGGGCTCGGTCAGCTTCACCCCGCCGACCGTCGCGGTGTAGATGTCCTGCTTGCCGAGCTTCACCCCGCCGTGCCGCTCGACCACGGCCAGGATCATCGCGATCCGGGGGGACTCCAGGCCCGAGGTGGTGCGCCGCGGGGAGGGGATCTGCGAATCCACCATCAGCGCCTGCACCTCGGCCACCAGCGGGCGCTTGCCCTCCAGGGTGACGGTGAGGCAGGTACCCGGGACGGGCTTGTCACGCCTGGTCAGGAAGAGGCCGGACGGGTCGGCCAGGCCGACGATGCCCTCGTCATGCAGCTCGAAGCAGCCGACCTCGTCGGTGGCGCCGTAACGGTTCTTGACCCCGCGGATCAGCCGCAGCCGGGCGTGCCGGTCGCCCTCGAAGCTCAGCACCACGTCCACCAGGTGCTCCAGCAGGCGCGGACCGGCGATCTGGCCGTCCTTGGTGACGTGGCCGACCAGCAGGGTGGCCATGCCGCGCTCCTTCGACGCCCGGATCAGCGCGCCCGCCACCTCGCGGACCTGGGCCGGGCCGCCGGGGGCGCCGTCCAGCTCGGCGGAGGCGATGGTCTGCACCGAGTCCAGGATCAGCAGGCCGGGGTTGACCGCCTCGATGTGCCCGAGCACCGCGCCGAGATCCTGCTCGGCGGCGAGGTAGAGGTGCTCGGAGAGGGCGTTGATCCGGTCCGCGCGCAGCCGGACCTGGCCGGCCGACTCCTCGCCGGTGACGTAGAGCGTGCGGTGCTGCGCGGTGGCCGCCTTGGCGGCGACGTCCAGCAGCAGGGTGGACTTGCCGACGCCGGGCTCGCCGGCCAGCAGCACCACCGCACCGGGCACCAGGCCGCCGCCGAGCACCCGGTCCAGCTCCGGCACGCCCGTCGAACGGGCCGTCGCGACCTGGCCGTCCACCTGGGCGATCGGGCGGGCGGGCGCGCTGACCGGGCCGGCGGCCGTGGTGCGGATCGGCACCGCGCCGTACTCCTCGACCGTGCCCCAGGCGTTGCACTCCGGGCAGCGGCCGACCCACTTGGGCAGCTGGTTGCCGCACTCGGTGCAGCGGTACGCCGGGCGGGGCTTGGCGGTGGTCTTGGAACGCGGAGGCATGCCGCCCACCGTAGCGTCCGGGTCCGACAACGGCGGTCCGCAGGCGGGGCCGGGTCGGGGCCGGCGACCAGGGTCCGCGGGCGGGCCGGCCGCGCGTCCACACAGATGGGCGATGTTGTTACCCGAAAGAAGTACATACGCGGCGAATGGCCGGGGTCAGCCGTCCGCGTTCTCTACCGTCGGACGGGTGACGACGAGAACTGTGGGGCCGGACGGGCCTGCCCGGTCGACCCGATCGGTCAGGCCGGGCAGGTCGGGTAGACCTGCCGGGTCGGGCGGGTCCGGCGGGTCCGGCGGGTCCGCCGGGTCGGCCGGGTCGGCCGGGGTGCGGACCGCCGCCGTGCTCGCGGCGTACGACCGGCAGCTGGACGGCCTGTTCACCTACTGCCTCTCGGTGCTCTGCGAGCACGACGCGGCCGCCGACGCCCTGCGCGAGGTCCGCGAGCTGGCACGACGGCACGGCGCCCGGCTGGCCGAGCCCGGGCTGCTGCGCGCCTGGCTGTTCTCCCTCGCCCGGTACTGCTGTCTGCGCCGGCTCGCCGGCGACGCCCCGGGTCCGACCGGTACCGAGGCCGGGCGGACCGCCCCGGCCGAGCCCGGCGAGGCCGAGGCGGCCCGGCGGCGGCGCGAGCTCTCCTCACTCGCCTGGCCCGAGGCGGCCGGCACCGACCCGGAACAGCGCGAGGCGCTGGAGCTGTCCGTCCGGCACCGGCTGACCCCGCTCGAAGTGGCGGCCGTACTGGGCCAGCCGTTCGAACGGACCCGCGCGCTGCTGGCCGCGGCCGAGGCCGAGGTCGCCCGGACCAGGGCGGCGCTGCTGGTGCTCGGCGTGGGCAGCTGCCCGGAACTGGACCGGCTCGGCGGGGCCGGGGCGGAGTCCTGGCGGGACTGGGTGCTCGGCCCGGCGCTGCGCCGGGAGCTGGTGCAGCACGTGGTGGACTGCCCGACCTGCCGGGGGACGGCGGAACGGGTGGCCGCGGGCGAGGCGGCGGAGGGTACGGCGGGGGCGGCGGGGCTGTCCGGGTTGGCGCTGCTGCGGGCTCCGGCGGACCTCCTCGGGGCCGTCGCGGTCACCGGTGGGGCGGCCGCTCCGGCGGCGGCTGCTCGGGCTGTGGGTCCTCGGGTAGCGGGTGCTCGGGGCGCGGAGCCGGGGCTGCGGTTCGACCAGAGCGGCTTCCCCCGGCACCGGGCGCCGGACGCGGGGCGCGGGTTGGCGGTGCGTCGGCGGGTGGTGACCACCGGCGTGCTGGCGGCCGTGCTGGCGGCGCCGGTGATCGCGCTCTGGGCCGGGCACCGGGGCGGTGTCGGGTCGGGGTCGGCGGCCTCGGTGTCGGCGGTACGGGTGGACGCGGCCGGGCAGCCGACCGGGCAGCGGCC
>NZ_LFVW01000750.1:0-4946 GCF_001182915.1 Kitasatospora sp. MY 5-36 | reverse complement strand
GCGCCGCGGTGCAGTGCGGCCAGGCTCCCCAGCGAGCCGCTGACCCCGACCACCACCCTGGGTGCCGCGCCGTCCTCGTGCCGCCCGTTGCCGTGCATGTTCCGTCCTCGTGTGGTCGTGTTCTCCGTCGCCCCCCAGCCAACCGCCGCGCCGGGGCTGACCTGCGCTCCTTGACGGCTTCCTGACGTCCCGGAGGGCGTTCCCAACGCGCTCCATACGCGGCCCGCCGGGTTCCCGCGCCGCCGGGACCACCCGCGTCTCACCCGTTCGGCCTACTCAGCGGGCGAAGATCACCGCCGGATGGGTGGATGGAGACGGCCCGCCGGGATTCGGCATGCCCGCCGGGCGGTTCGATGTCGAACGTTCTAGGGAGCACGGGCTTGTACTACAGCAGCGGCAACTACGAGGCGTTCGCCCGGCCGAGGAAGCCCGAGGGGGCCGACCGCAAGCGGGCCTGGTTCGTCGGGTCGGGGCTCGCCGCACTGGCCGGGGCGGCGTTCCTGGTCCGGGACGGGCAGGTGCCCGGCGAGCGGATCACAATCCTGGAGCGCCTGAAGCTGGCCGGCGGCGCGCTGGACGGGATCGAGGTGCCCGAGAAGGGCTTCGTGGTCCGCGGCGGGCGCGAGCTGGAGGACCACATGGAGTGCCTGTGGGACCTCTTCCGCTCGGTGCCCTCACTGGAGGTCGAGGGCGCCTCCGTCCTCGACGAGTTCTACTGGCTCAACAAGGACGATCCCAACTTCTCGCTCCAGCGGGTCACCGAGCGGCGGGGCCAGGACGCGCGCACCGACGGCCTGTTCGCGCTCGACGACAAGGCGCAGAAGGACCTGGTCCGGGTCTTCCTCGCGACCCGGGAGGAGCTGGAGGGCAAGCGGATCGACGAGGTCTTCTCGCGGAACTTCCTGGACAGCAACTTCTGGCTGTACTGGCGCACCATGTTCGCCTTCGAGGAGTGGCACGGGGCGCTGGAGATGAAGCTCTACCTGCACCGCTTCATCCACCACATCGGCGGCCTGCCGGACCTGTCCGCGCTGAAGTTCACCAAGTACAACCAGTACGAGTCGATGGTCCTGCCGCTGACCCGCTGGCTGACGGACCAGGGCGTGCGGTTCCGCTACGAGGTCGAGGTCACCGACATCGACTTCGACCTCGCCCCCGGCGCCGACGGCTCCCCCGGCCGCAAGCAGGCCACCCGGATCCACTGGCGGGAGGCCGGCCGGGAGGGCGGGGTGGACCTCGGCCCGGACGACCTGGTGTTCACCACCATCGGCTCGCTCACCGAGAACTCCGACGACGGCGACCAGCACACCCCGGCCCGGCTGGACGAGGGCCCGGCCCCGGCCTGGGACCTGTGGCGCCGGATCGCCGCCAAGGACCCGGCCTTCGGCCGCCCCGAGGTGTTCTGCGGCAACATCCCGGAGAGCAAGTGGGAGTCGGCGACCGTCACCACCCTGGACCCGCGCATCCCGCGCTACATCCAGAAGGTCGCCCGGCGCGACCCGTTCGGCGGCGGCGTGGTCACCGGCGGCATCGTCACCGCCCGGGACTCCTCCTGGCTGCTGAGCTGGACGGTCAACCGCCAGCCGCACTTCAAGCAGCAGCCCGCCGACCGGATCGTGGTCTGGGTCTACTCGCTGTTCGTCGACCGACCCGGCGACTTCGTGAAGAAGCCGATGCAGGACTGCACGGGTGAGGAGATCACCCAGGAGTGGCTGTACCACCTGGGCGTCCCGGTCGGCGAGATCCCCGACCTGGCCGCGAACGCCGCCCGCTGCGTGCCGGTGATGATGCCGTACGTGACGTCCTTCTTCCTGCCCCGGCACGCGGGCGACCGGCCGGACGTAGTGCCGGAGGGCGCCGTCAACTTCGCCTTCATCGGCCAGTTCGCGGAGACCACCCGGGACTGCATCTTCACCACCGAGTACTCCGTGCGCACCGGCATGGAGGCCGTCTACCGGCTGCTCGACGTCGAGCGCGGCGTGCCCGAGGTGTTCAACTCCACCTACGACGTGCGCAAGCTGCTCGCCGCCACCACCCGGCTCCGGGACGGCGCCGAACTCGACCTGCCCGGGCCGGAGTTCCTGCGCAAGCGGCTGCTGCGCCGGCTGGAGGCCACCGAGATCGGCGAGCTGATGCAGGAGTTCGGGCTGATCGAGGACGAGCGGAGGTAGCCGGAGCGCACTGTCGGCGCTGACGGCGGTGGGGGCGGGTCCTGGGACCCGCCCCCACCGCTGCCCGTTCCGCCGTCCCGGGGCCGTGGCACCAGACGTGAATGGTGCTATCGTCACTAGCACCATGTTGCTGAAGCTGGACATCGGGGACACCCGACCACTGCACGAACAGGTCGCCGGCGCGATCAGACGAGCCGTCGCCGAGGGCGAGTGCGCCCCCGGGGACAAGCTGCCCCCGGCCCGGGAGCTCTCCCGGGCCCTGGGGGTGAACACCAACACCGTCCTGCGCGGGCTGCGCACGCTGCGCGACGAGGGGGTGTTGGAGTTCCGCCGGGGCCGCGGCATCACGATCGCGACCGGCGCCGACACCCGCTCCGAACTGGTGGACCGGGTACGGCAGTTGGTCGAGGACGCGGCCCAGGCCGGCTACAGCAGGAACGATCTCGTGGACATGATCAGGGGGATGTCGTGACGGACTCGGGGAACACCACGGAACCGACCACGGAACCGGCCGCCGCACGGCCACCGGCACCCGGTGGCGCCGTCTGGGCCGCGGCGGCCTGGTCGGTCGGGGTGCTGGCGCTGCTGGTCGCCCTGCCGCTGGTGGCGCGCCACCGGCTGCCGGACCCACTGGCCACCCACTGGGGCGGGCGGGAACCCGACGGCTCGATGTCGCTGACGGCGGCCACGGTCTTCCCGGCCGCGTTCTGGGCCGTCCTGGTGCTGATCTCGGTGGTCCTGCGGCGGTACTGGGCCGGCCGGACGCCCGGGGCCGCGTCGGCGATGCTGGCGGCCGGCGGGGTGCTGCTGACGGGGGCGCAGGCCTCCATCGTGCACGCCAACCTGGACCGCGCCCGCTGGCAGGACGCCGCCCCGATGGGCATCGAGGTGGTCCTGATCCTGCTGGCCACCGGCCTCGCCGGGGTGCTGGCGGTGCTGGCGGGCCGGCGCTACGGCGGCCGTCCGGAGCGGCACCCGGCGGCCGGGGCACCGGCGCTGGAGGTGCCGCCGGGCGAGCAGGTCGTCTGGCTCTCCCAGGCCGCCAACCCGTGGCTGCAGCTGTCCGCCGCGGTGCTCGGGCTGCTCTCGGTGGCGGGGGTGCTGCTCACCGCGAGCGGGGTCGTCGACCTGGACTGGGTGCTGGTGCTGCCGCTCGCCGTCGGCGCCCTCGCGCTCCTCGGCTGCTCCTCGGTGCGGGCCCGGGTGACCGCCCGCGGCCTGACCGTCGGCTTCGGCCCGTTCGGGTGGCCCGCCCGCCGCTGGTCCCCCGCCGAGCTCGACTCCGCCCGCGCCGAGCGGCGCACCGCCGCGCAGTCGGGCGGCTGGGGCTACCGGATCAACGGGCTCGGCACCACCGTGATGGTGCGCCCGGGCGTCTGCCTGGTGGTCCGCACCCGTCGGGGCACGGACTTCGCGGTCAGCGTCGACGACGCCGAGCGCGGGGCCGCACTGCTCAACGCGCTGATCGCCCGCACCCGGCAGCCCACCGGCTGAATCGTTTCGGCAGCGGGGTACCCGGCGGTCCGGTCACCACGACCGGGCCGCCTCGCCGTTCCGACTCCCCTCAGGACTCCCCCGCGCGCAGTTCGGTGGCGATCTGCCGCCGTCCGGCGACCAGCGTCTCCAGCACCACCCCGAGGCAGGCCACCAGCGTCAGGCCCGCGGTGGGCAGCAGCACCGGCAGCGGCGCGGGATCGAGGGAGCCGCCCGTCCCGGCCCCGACCAGGGTCGAGAGGTCGAAGGCCGGCCCCAGCAGGACGGCCGCCAGCACCGCGACCCCGGCGCCGCCGACGGCCGCCGCCAGGGTCCGCGGCAGCGCCTCGGCGATGATCAGCGCCAGCCCCTGCCGGGGCCGCAGGCCCATGGTGCGCAGCCGGGCGAGCACCGCCGTACGGTCGGGCGCGGCCCGCAGCAGCGTCAACAGGACCGCGAGGACGGCGAATCCGGCGCTGGCCGGGGCCGCGTACCAGAACAGCCGTCCGGCGGCCTGCTGCAACGGGTCGTCGGCGAGCTGCGCGGCGTACTCGCGGCTGCTGCCGACCCGGTAGGCGGGCGGCAGTCCGTGGCTGCCCCGGCCGGCCGCCGCGGCCTCGTCCGCGATCAGCTTGTCGAGGCCGGTCGGCTCGACCAGGCCCCGCTCCAGGAGGAGCGACCTGATCCGCCCGGGGTCGAGGCCGTCGCCGACGGCCAGCCACCCGGTCCACCGGCCGAGTTCCGGCAGGCGCTCCACGGCGGGGCCGCTGGGCACCACGACGAACGGCTGCTCCGGCTCCGGCAGCGCCGGGGTCGCGGTGACGATCCCGGCGACGGTGGTGCGCAGTTCGCTCGCGGTGGACAGGTGCAGCGTCGGCGCGCCGGCGGCCAGGCGCGCGGCCAGGTCGCGGCTGAACAGCGCGGGCACCGGGGTGTCCGGGCCGCCGGGGGTGCCGGCGAGCTTCGCCGGGTCGAACGCGCCGGCCCCGAGGGTGCGGGCGATCGCGGCGTACGCGGTCGGCTCGGCGACCACCAGGGTCACCTTGGTGTAGTCGTTGGGGCCGGCGCCGACGAACCGCGCGCGCTGGTCCACCCGGACCGCGGTCGCGCTCCTGGCCTCCGGGAGTCCGCCCACGGCCTTGAGGAACGGGTCCGGCAGGGTCGCGTAGTCCGGGACGGAGACGGCGATGTCGCCGCCGGTCGCGAGCCGTCCGGCGCGCAGCCTGCCGTGGTCCACCGAGGCGAGCAGGGTGGCGCCGAAGCCGGTCGCGGTGACGGCGATCAGCAGGGCGAGCAGCGGCA
>NZ_LFVW01000749.1:0-5004 GCF_001182915.1 Kitasatospora sp. MY 5-36 | reverse complement strand
CGGCCACCGTGCCGACCGCGCCGGCCGCGCCGGTCACCAGCACCACGTCGCCCGGGCGCACCCCGACGGAGCGGGTCAGCCCGCCGTAGCCGGCCGAGGCGGCGGAGACCAGGGCGAGCGGGTCCGGGAAGTCCGACGGGACGGGGGTGAAATGCGCGGCCGCGGCGAGCGCGTGGCTCCGCCAGCCGTTCAGGTGGGTGACCAGGTCGCCGGGGCGCAGCGGCCCGTCCTCCGGCGCGGCCAGCACCTCGCCGAGGGCGGGCCCGAACAGCGCGTCCCCGGGGGCGATGTGCGGCATCGGCAGGCCGGAGCCCGCGCCGCCGATCAGCGTGCGCAGCCCGGGGAAGACCAGGAAGGCCCGGTTGCGGACGAGGACCTCCCCGGGGCCGGGCGCCGCCAGCGGCTCCTCGGTCACGGTGAAGTCCCCGGGGGCGGGCAGTCCGGCCGGTGCGGCGGTCAGCCGGACGACGCGGGCGGTGGTGGGCAGGGCCATGGCGGCACTCCTCTGAGCGGGCGGGGGAGGCGGCGGCGGTCGGTGCCGCCGCGGGACGCCCGGACGCTAACCCCTGACCCTTGCGTCAGGGGCAAGCCGCCCGGCCACGGAGGTGTCTGACGGGGCGTGGGGTACGCGGGTCTTCTAGAGTCACGCGTGGTACGGACGTACGACTGTGATACCCCCGTACGTCCGTACCGCCGGACGACCCCGAGCCGCACCGAGAGGAACGAGCAGCATGACCGAGCAGGCCCCCGAGCCCTTCGAGCCCGTCGACGAGGACTGGCGGACGGCGCTGGCGATCGTCGCCCACCCCGACGACATGGAGTACGGCGGGGCCGCGGCCGTCGCCCGCTGGACCTCGCAGGGCAAGAAGGTCGTCTACGTGATGGTGACCAGCGGCGAGGCGGGCATCGACACGCTGGACCCGGCCGAGTGCGGTCCGCTGCGCGAGGCGGAGCAGATCGCCTCGGCGCGCGTGGTCGGCGTCGACACCGTGGAGTTCCTCGGCCACCCGGACGGCGTGGTGGAGTACGGGCTGCCGCTGCGCCGGGACATCGCCCGGGCGGTGCGCCGGCACCGGCCGGACATCGTGATCACCAGCAACTTCCGGGACACCTACGGCGGGGTGTTCCTCAACCAGGCCGACCACGTCGCGGTCGGCCGGGCCACCCTGGACGGGGTCCGGGACGCCGGGAACCGCTGGGTGTTCCGCGAGCTGCTGGCCGAGGGCCACGAGCCGTGGAACGGCGTGCGGCAGATCTGGGCGGTGGCCTCGCCGGAGGCGAAGCACGCGGTGGACACCACCGGGACCTTCGACCAGGGCGTCGCCTCGCTGGAGGAGCACAAGGCGTACCTGGCCGGGCTGGGCGGGGCGATGGCGGAGCCGCGGGAGTTCCTGGAGGGCTTCGGCCGGGGCGCGGGCAGCCGGCTGGGGACGCGCTTCGCGGTGCCGTTCGAGGTGTTCCCGCTGCGTTGACCTCCGGCTACCCGGAGCCGGGGCCGGGGTCGGCGTCCCTGCCCGCGCGGCGCCGGCGCCGGTAGCGCAGCACCTGCCGGAGCAGGAGGGCGGCGACCAGCACGCCCAAGCCGACCGCGAACCAGACCTGGTAGCGCAGCGCCGTGTGGTAGACGGCGCCGATGTTGGCGCCGGCGAGGTAGCCGAAGGTGCCCCAGACCGCCGTCCACAGCACCGCGCCGAGCAGGTTGAACGCCAGGAACCGGCGCCGGGGCATCTCCGTGGTCCCGGCGATGATCCCGTTGTACTGGCGCAGCCCGTCCACGAAGCGGGCGACCGCGACCACCTTGCCGCCGTGCCGGGCGAAGAAGCCGTCCGCGCGCTCCATCCGGGCCGGGGTGAGCAGCACATAGCGGCCCCAGCGGTGGACGAAGGCGCGTCCGCCGGTGCGGCCGATCAGGTAGCCGAGGCCGTTGCCGAGCGCGGCGGCGCCGGTCGCGATCAGCAGGACGGCGGCGAGGTCGAGGTGCCCGGTGCCGGCGTACACCGAGGCCAGCACCAGGACGGTCTGCCCGGGCACCGGGACGCCGCAGTTGTCCAGCAGGACGAGCACCGCCACCGCGAGGTACCCGTAGTGGTCCAGCAGTGGCGCGAGCCCGGCGAGTGCCCCGGGCAGCGGGGTCGTGGGGGCGGGCACCGCTCCTCACCACCTCGCGCGGGGCGGGGTGGCGGGGGAGTGGGTCAGCGTTCCGCCTGGCGCTGTTCGATGTTGCAGTCGGGGCCGGGGTAGATCAGGCCCTCGTGGCCGTCCTCGAAGCGGACCACGTACGGCGGTTCGCCGTCGGTGCCGCGCACCTCGACGATCTCGCCCTTCTGGTCCACCATGCCCACCGACCTGCTGTGGATGTGGAGCCGGTCACCTACCGCCGCGTGCATGGTCTGCTCCCTCGGGTCGTGTGCCGGGCCGCCTCCGCGGACGGTTCCCGCTATCCACTGTGCTGCGGGGGCGGCGGGCGCGCAACGCCTCGGGCGGGCGGGGCCCGCGGGGCCGGGCCTCAGCGGGCGGACGGCTGTTGCGCGAGGTAGCCGCGGACCAGCCGCTTGCACTCGGCGATCAGCGCCGGATCGCCGTCCGGGGACTCCCGGAAGGCCAGTTTGAGCACCGCGTCGGCGGCCTCCAGGGCCACCCGCAGGGTCAGCATGACGGCCGTCGGGTCGCCCGCCCGGAACAGTTCGCCGCCGAGCGCCTGGAGCCGCAGGGCGACGGCGGTGTTGTTGTCCACGCCCGCGTCCAGCAGGTACCGGTCGTCCCGGAGGCCGGTGGGGACGGCCGGTCCGGCCAGGCCGAAGTCCAGCTGGCCGAAGCCCGGCACGGCGCGCTTCATCGCCACGAACTCCTCCACCGCGAGATCGGTGAAGAGGGCGGGGCCGACCGGCGCGGCGGCGGCCAGCCGGGCGTCCAGGCGCTGGAGGTAGTGGTCGAGGTTGCGGGTGGCGAGCGCCGCCAGCAGGTCCTCCTTGCCGGCGAAGAACTGGTACAGGGTGCCGATCGGCACCTGGGCGCGCTGGGCGACCTCCTTGGTGGTGAGCGCGGTCGCCCCGACCTCGTCCAGCAGCCCGGCGCAGGCGTCCAGGATGCGGCCGTACCGCTCCAGGCTGCGCTGCTGGACCGGGCGGCGCCGGACCGGTCCGGGGGCGGGGTGACTCCTGTCGCTCATGACCTCACTGTGCCGCATCCGCTGTTGCGGCGGCGAATCACCGGGGCGCGAACGGACCGGAGTTCCCCGTGGGACGGGAGACGACTGGTGGCCGGAGCTGAACGGCACGGTGGCGGGAAGGTGTCCACGGGTTGGCATTGGTCTTGTCGTGGACGCGAAGACAGGTTCATACTCCTGAGGCGGACTACCTTGCGTGATCAACGCATGCCTCTTCGTGGTGATCACGATTCAGCTGTGGCGGCCGAGGCGCCTGTGACGGACGCTCCGCCGCCACCCGAGGTCTGGATGACGCCGTGTGCCCCCACTGCCCGCGCCACGTCCCGTGGCGCCGATTCCCTGTGTGTTCCCCGCCGAACGGAAGGAGGGGATCGGTTCGGTGACGCCGTCCTCCGGAGGGCGTGAGGCCCTCGACACCGAGCACCGCCGCCAGTTCCTGGAGTCCGGGTACCTGGTCCTGCCCGGCCTGCTGCCGGAAGCGCTGCGCGAACGGCTCGCGCCCGAGGTGGACCGGTGGGTCGACGAAGGCCTGCGGGCCCGGTCGATCGCCGCGTGCGCCGACCCCTTACGGCACGGACCGCCCCCGCTGCTGGAACTGGAACTGCCCGCCCACGGCGAACTCCTCACCCACCCGCCCCTGTTGCGCACCCTGACCCGCCTGCTCGGGCCGGACTTCGTCTTCCACCACCTGCACAGCGACCGCCAGGACCCGGGGATCCCGGGCAAGGCCTGGCACCACGACTGCGAGCCCAACGACCGCTCCGACCCGTCGCTGCTGATGGTCCACGCGCTGCACTACCTCGGCGGACTGGACGAGAAGGTCGGCAGCCTGGCCGTGCTGCCCGGCTCGCACCTGCGCACCGTCGGCAAGTCCGCCTTCGCCCACCACGGCACCGGCGAACTGCCCGGCGAGGTGGTCATCGACCGGCTGCCGCCCGGCTCCACCGTGCTGCTCAACTCGGCGCTGTTCCACACCCGCCGGCCGGCACCCGAAGGGCCGGGCCGCCCCCGGTACTTCGTCGACGCCTCCTACTGCCAGGTGGGAGCGCGCTGGCGCCCGGTGAAGCCGTACTGGCGGCAGATGCTCGCCCGGGCCCGCGAACTGGACCTGGCCGACGGCCAGTGGCCCGAGCTGTTCGCGGAGCGGCACTTCACCGAGTACACCGGCAGCGAACACGCCCGCACCGAGTACACCGGAACCGTCTGAGGAGCACTGCCGTGGAGATCGTCACAGCCGTCGCCTACCCCGAGGTCCACGACGCCTACCTGCGGGACCACCCGGTGGATCGGGCCCACGAGGCGAACAGCAACATGTACGGCGAGGAGAACCTCGACCGTGCCGACCGCATCCCCGGCGGCTGGTGGCGGATCCGGCTCTCCCGGACGGACGTCCTGGGCATCGTGCTGCCCTGGCACCTGAGCGAGGGCGGGGAGCTCGAACTGGTGCCGCGCTCCGGGCTGACGGTGGGCGAGGCGGCCGAGCGGATCCGCGCGGGCGGAGCGGCCTGGACCGCCGCCAACCCGGTCTGCGCGGCGAAGCTGCGGCTGCTGAGGTGGGCCCCGCTCACGCCCGTCTTCCTCAGCACCGCCCCGGTCGACCACTCCGACTACGGGGACCTCGTGCTCCGGTCGGGGCTGATCCACCTCGACGGCCTGCACCGCATGCTGGCCTGGGAGTTGGCCGGACGGCTGCCCGAGCGGGAGCTGCTGGACGGCTACCTGGTGGGCGACCCGGGGGTGGCCGCCGGCCCCGCCCGGGCGGGCCGGACGGGGGACGAGTCGGCGTGACCTCCGCGACGCAGCACCTCCGGTCCGCGTCCTGCGGCCACCCGGCCGAC
>NZ_LFVW01000748.1:0-5008 GCF_001182915.1 Kitasatospora sp. MY 5-36 | reverse complement strand
TGGAGCGCCGGCGCAGCGCCGCCCTGGAGAGCGCCGCCGGCCCGCGGACGGTGGAGCCCGTACCGCCCCGCCCGGCCGGCGGCGGCCGCCGCTTCGACGGCCAGCAGGTGCTGATCGTGGACGACGACGTCCGCAACGTGTTCGCCCTCACCAGCGTGCTGGAGCAGCACGGCCTGACCGTCCTGTACGCGGAGAACGGCCGCGAGGGCATCGAGATGCTGGAGCAGCACGAGAGCGTGGCGCTGGTCCTGATGGACATCATGATGCCGGAGATGGACGGCTACGCGACCACCGAGGCGATCCGCCGGATGCCCCAGTTCGCCGGCCTGCCGATCATCGCGCTGACCGCCAAGGCGATGAAGGGCGACCGGGAGAAGTCGCTGCAGGCGGGCGCCACCGACCACATCACCAAGCCGGTGGAGACCGACCACCTGCTGTCGGTCATGCACGAGTGGTTGAGCGGCGACCGGGCGTGACCCGGGGGGAGGCGTGAACCCCGGCCCGGGCCCCGGGGTTCACGCCGGTCGGTCGGCCGGTTTGCTGGCGGTCGGGCCCGGGAACCCGGTAGGGTCACCGATCGTTGCGAACAGTGACCGGACGGCAACACGCTGGTGAGCGTGCGCCGGAGCACTGACTGCGCGCCGCCCCGGATCGGGTCACGACGGGGCGATGTGCCGGGCGAGGGGGTGCGGCTAGCATGACCGGGGTAGCGGTGGGCAGTACGCGGGTGCCTGCACCGGGCGGCAGGCAGGCGACAGGAGGGCGAGCCCTGATGCAGAAGGCCAAGATCCTCCTGGTCGACGACCGACCGGAGAACCTGCTGGCGCTGGAGGCGATCCTCTCGGCGCTGGACCAGACGCTGGTGCGCGCGGCCTCCGGTGAGGAGGCGCTCAAGGCGCTGCTCACCGACGACTTCGCGGTGATCCTGCTGGACGTGCAGATGCCGGGGATGGACGGCTTCGAGACGGCCGCCCACATCAAGCGCCGGGAGCGCACCCGGGACATCCCGATCATCTTCCTGACCGCGATCAACCACGGTCCGCACCACACCTTCCGCGGCTACGCGGCCGGCGCGGTGGACTACATCTCCAAGCCCTTCGACCCGTGGGTGCTGCGCGCCAAGGTGTCCGTCTTCGTCGACCTGTACGCGAAGAACTGCCAGCTGAAGGAGCAGGCGGCGCTGCTGCGCCTGCAGCTGGAGGAGGGCGGCGGCGAGCAGGCCCTCGGCGGGGCGCTGCTGGGCGAGCTGTCCGCGCGGCTGGCGGCGGTCGAGGAGCAGGCGGAGGCGCTCGGCAAGCAGCTGGACGGGGGCGAGGACGCCGGGGTGGCCGCCACGGCCGCGCACCTGGAGCGCAAGCTCGCGGGGCTGCGCCGGGCCCTGGACGCGATGCGTCCGGGCAGTTCCTGACCCGCGGTCGGCGTTCACCCGTCCGAGTGGTCCGGTGTGCTGCGACCGGGTGAATCCCGGTCAGGGTGACGGTGTGTCTGCGACACGTCCGGGCGCCCGGGCTCGGGCACATGTGCACTGGTCGCCCGCCCCGGTAGGCTGCTGACCCATGGCCACTCGCACGCCCGGGAACGCAGCACGTAAGACGAGTCCGGGAGCGTCCAGGAAGGCCGCGGCGAAGGCCCCGGGCAAGCCGCCCGCGAAGAAGGCGGCGGCGAAGAAGGCGGCCCCCGCGAAGAAGGCCGCGGCCAAGCAGGCCCCGCCCCCGCCGAAGCCGTCCAGGTCGGTGCTGATGGGCACGCTCAACGCCCTGGGCAGCCCGATCGCCGCGATCTTCCGGGGCTTCGGCGACGGGGCCAAGAACCTGCACCCGGCCCACCGCAAGGACGGCGTGGGCCTGCTGCTGTTCGGGCTCGCGCTGGTGACCGCGGCCGGCACCTGGTTCAGCCCGCAGGGCTGGCTGGGCGAGGGCGCCACCGCCGTGGTGTCCGGGCTGTTCGGCCGGCTCGACGTGCTGGTGCCGTTCCTGCTGGCCGCGATGGCGATCCGGCTCTGGCGCCACCCGGAGCTGCCGGAGGCCAACGGCCGGATCATGATCGGGTTGAGTGCGCTGCTGGTCGGCGTCCTCGGCCTGGTCCACATCGGCTGCGGCGCGCCCATGATGGGCAGCGGCGCCTCCCGGATACGGGCGGCCGGCGGGATCATCGGCTGGGCCGTCTCCACCCCGATGATGGCCGCCGCCGGACCGGCGCTCGCCGTGCCGCTGCTCCTGCTGCTGGCCTTCTTCGGCCTGCTGGTGGTCACCGCCACCCCGATCAACCGGATCGGCGACCGGGTGCGCGGGGTCGGCATACGGCTCGGCGTGGTCGAGCCCGGGCCCGAGGACGAGCAGCTCTGGGGGCGCACGCCGGAGCGCGAGCTGTCCACCGACCCGCCGGAGGACGCCGACCCCGACGCGCTGCCGTTCACCGTGGACACCGGCAGTGACGACCCCTCGGACGAGGTGGCCGCCCGCCGGCGCCGCCGTCGGCGCAAGCAGACCGACGAGCCGGAGGACGCCGAGCGGATCTCCCTCGACAAGGAGCCGCTGGACCCGTACGCCACCCGCGACCTCGCCGCCGGCGCGGCCGCCGACCTGGACGGCGCGCTGGTCTACGGCGTGCCCGCCTCCTCCGCGGTGGCGGACATGATGCACCAGGTGCAGGACCGTACCGCCCCGCCGGAGGAGGCCGCCGTCCCGGCCGCCCGCAGTGGCGGGCCGGGCGCGCCCGAGGAGCACGGCGCGGCGCCGGTGCGGATGGAGCAGCTCCAGCTCGGCGAGGGCGTCACCTACGCGCTGCCCTCGCTCGACCTGCTGGAGCGCGGCGGCCCGGCCAAGGCCCGCAGCGCCCTCAACGACGAGGTGGTCGCCCAGCTCACCGGCACCTTCGCCGAGTTCAAGGTGGACGCCAAGGTCACCGGCTTCACCCGGGGCCCGACGGTCACCCGCTACGAGGTCGAGCTCGGCCCGGCCGTCAAGGTGGAGCGGATCACCGCGCTCGCCAAGAACATCGCGTACGCGGTGGCCAGCCCGGACGTGCGGATCATCAGCCCGATCCCGGGCAAGTCCGCGGTCGGCATCGAGATCCCCAACCGGGACCGCGAGATGGTCAACCTCGGCGACCTGCTGCGCTCGCGCACGGCCGCCGAGGACACGCACCCGATGGTCGTCGGCATGGGCAAGGACGTCGAGGGCCACACCGTGATGGCCAACCTCGCCAAGATGCCGCACATCCTGGTGGCCGGCGCGACCGGCGCCGGAAAGTCCTCCTGCATCAACTGCCTGATCACCTCGATCCTCGCCCGGGCCACCCCCGACGAGGTGCGGATGGTGCTGGTCGACCCCAAGCGGGTCGAGCTGACCGCGTACGAGGGCATCCCGCACCTGATCACGCCGATCATCACCAACCCCAAGAAGGCCGCCGAGGCCCTCCAGTGGGTGGTGCGCGAGATGGACATGCGCTACGACGACCTCGCGGCGTTCGGCTTCCGGCACGTGGACGACTTCAACGCCGCCGTGAAGGCCGGCAAGGTCACCCCGCCGCTGGGCAGCGAGCGCGAGCTGAGGCCGTACCCGTACCTGCTGGTGATCGTCGACGAGCTGGCCGACCTGATGATGGTCGCCCCGCGCGACGTCGAGGACTCGGTGGTCCGGATCACCCAGCTGGCCCGCGCGGCCGGCATCCACCTGGTGCTCGCCACCCAGCGGCCCTCGGTGGACGTGGTCACCGGCCTGATCAAGGCCAACGTGCCGTCCCGGCTGGCCTTCGCGACCTCCGCGATGGCCGACTCCCGGGTCATCCTGGACCAGCCCGGCGCGGAGAAGCTGATCGGCAAGGGCGACGCGCTCTTCCTGCCGATGGGCGCGAGCAAGCCGATCCGGATGCAGGGCGCGTTCGTCACCGAGGCGGAGATCGCCAGGGTGGTGGAGCACTGCAAGGACCAGCTGAGCGCCGTCTACCGGGACGACGTGATGGTCGGGGCCGGGCCGAAGAAGGAGATCGACGAGGAGATCGGCGACGACCTGGACCTGCTGGTCCAGGCGGCCGAGCTGGTGGTCTCCACCCAGTTCGGCTCCACCTCGATGCTCCAGCGCAAGCTCCGGGTCGGCTTCGCCAAGGCGGGCCGGCTGATGGACCTGATGGAGTCGCGCGGGATCGTCGGCCCGAGCGAGGGCTCCAAGGCCCGCGACGTGCTGGTGAAGCCGGAGGAGCTGGACGGGGTGCTGATCACCCTTCGGGGTTGACGGTCGGCCCCTGGGGCCGGCGGCCCGTGTCCTGACCGAGGTGTCACTCGTTCGGAGGAGGGTAGGCGCCGTGTGGGGAACCGAACGTCCGTACGCCGCGTCACACGGCGGAAAGCGACCGCCGGGCTCCCCCCGCACGGCTCCGCTGACGGTTCGTCAGTGCCGTGCCGGACCCCGGTCGGACCGGGCGCGCGCATTCGGCCCGTTCCGCTTGAGAAACGATCCGCCCGCGCCCCTAGACTGTTCCCCAGCAGGTGGCCATCCGCTCGAAAGGCGTGCCCCGTGACCATCGGCAAGTCCTCCGACCGCGAGAACGCCATGCCGTCCGTCGAGCCGACCGACGACGTGGTGCAGGCGGCCGATGCCCCGAGCATCGGCCGGGTGCTGTCCACCGCCCGGATCGACGCGGGGCTCACGGTGGACCAGGTGAGTACCGCCACCCGGGTGCGGGTGCCGATCGTCCATGCCATCGAGGAGGACGACTTCGCCCGCTGCGGCGGCGACTTCTACGCCCGAGGGAACATCCGGCTGATCGCCCGCGCGGTCGGCCTGGACGGCGAGGCGCTGGTCGCCCGGTACGACGCCGCGCACGGCGGCCCGCCCGCCGCCAGGCGCCCGGCGACCCAGCTGATCGACAGCGGCCCGATCAAGGTGCCCCGGCGCGGCCGGCCGAACTGGGCGGCCGCCATGGTCGCCGCGATCGTCGCCGTGGTCGCGCTGATCGGCTTCAACCTGGTCAGCGGCAAGGGCGGGCACGGCACCACCGGCTCGGCCAG
>NZ_LFVW01000747.1:0-5010 GCF_001182915.1 Kitasatospora sp. MY 5-36 | reverse complement strand
GGCCGCCCTCGGCGTGGCCGACGACCGGCAGGCCGCCGTGCTCGCCGGGCTGCTCGACCTCGGCCCGCAGGGCGACCTGCGCAGCGCCGCCGGGCTCGGCGCCTTCCTCGCGGCCCGCGCCATGAACCCGGTCACCGACCGCAGTTCCGCCGACCCGATCAACAACTGACGTTCCGTCATCTCACGGGAGATCTCCATGACCACGCAGTCCCACGGATCGTCAGCGTCCACGAGGCACCGGAGAACCGCCGCCACGGCGCCGAGCTGCGCACCATGCTCACCCCCACCAGCTGCGGCGCGACCAGCGGCTTCATGGGCCTGGCGATCGTCCGGCCCGGCGAGCGGATCGGCGAGCACTACCACCCGTACTCCGAGGAGTTCGTGTTCGTCGTCTGCGGCGACCTGGAGGTGGACCTGGACGGGAAGCCCCATCCGCTCAAGCCGGACCAGGGCCTGATGATCCCGATCAACATGCGCCACCGCTTCCGCAACGTCGGCGACACCGAGGCCCGGATGGTCTTCCACCTCGGCCCGCTCGCCCCGCGCCCCGACCTCGGCCACGTGAGCACCGAGGGGACCGCGGCCTCCGGCCCGCCGGAACACGCCAAGGTGGTCTCGTGACCCGGCGCGTCGCCGTCACCGGGATCGGCGTGGTCGCCCCCGGCGGGGTCGGCGTCCCGGCGTTCTGGGAGCTGCTGACCTCCGGCCGCACCGCGACCCGGGGCATCACGCTGTTCGACCCCACCGGGTTCCGCTCCCGGATCGCCGCCGAGGTGGACTTCGACCCGGCGGCCCACGGGCTGGGCCCGGAGGACGTCCAACGGGCCGACCGCTACGTGCAGTTCGCGATGGTCGCGGCCGACGAGGCGATCGCCGACGCGGGCCTGGACCTGGCCGCCGAGGACCCGTGGCGGATCTCCGTCTCGCTCGGCACCGCCGTCGGCGGCACCACCCGGCTGGAGCACGACTACGCCCTGGTGAGCGCGGCCGGCGCCCGCTGGGACGTGGACCACCGGCAGGCCGAACCGCAGCTGCACCGGGCCTTCGCGCCCAGCACGCTGGCCTCCGCGGTGGCCGAGCGGACCGGCGCGCACGGCCCCGTGCAGACCGTCTCCACCGGCTGCACCTCCGGCCTGGACGCGATCGGCTACGGCTTCCAGGCGGTCGAGGAGGGACGCGCCGACATCTGCCTCGCCGGCGCCTCCGACTCCCCGATCTCGCCGATCACCGTCGCCTGCTTCGACGCCATCAAGGCCACCAGCGAGCGCAACGACGACCCGCGGCACGCCTCCCGCCCCTTCGACGCCGACCGGGACGGCTTCGTGCTCGGCGAGGGCGGCGCCGTCCTGGTCCTGGAGGAGCTGGAGCACGCCCGACGCCGCGGCGCCCGGGTCTACGGCGAGATCGGCGGCTTCGCCACCTTCGGCAACGCCTACCACATGACCGGCCTCACCAAGGAGGGGCTGGAGATGTCCCGGGCGATCGACCACGCGCTCGCCCACGCCCGGGTGGACCGCACCGAGGTGGACTACGTCAACGCGCACGGCTCGGGCACCAAGCAGAACGACCGGCACGAGACCGCCGCGGTCAAGCGCTCGCTGGGCGCGCACGCCTTCAGGACCCCGATGAGCTCGATCAAGTCGATGGTCGGGCACTCGCTCGGCGCGATCGGCGCCATCGAGGTCGTCGCCTGCACCCTGGCGCTCGCCCACGGGGTCGTGCCGCCGACCGCCAACTACGAGACTCCGGACCCGGAGTGCGACCTCGACTACGTGCCGCGCACCGCGCGCGAGCTGCCGCTGAGCCGCATCCTCTCGGTCGGCAGCGGATTCGGCGGATTCCAGTCCGCCGTCGTGCTCAACAGAACGGGGTGAGTTCCATGACGTCACGTCAGCAGGGCCGCCGGGCGGTGATCACCGGGCTCGGCGTGGTGGCTCCGAACGGGGTCGGGGCCGACGCCTTCTGGAAGGCCACCAGGCAGGGCGTGAGCGTCCTCGACCGGATATCCCGCGAGGGCTGCACCGGGCTTCCGCTCCGGATCGCGGGCCAGGTGAACGGCTTCGATCCGCAGTCGGCGATCGACAACCGCTTCCTGGTGCAGACCGACCGCTTCACGCACTACGCGATGGCCGCCGCCGACCTGGCGGTGGCGGACGCCGGGTTCCGGCCCGACCCGGAACAGCCCTTCGCGGTCGGCGTGGTGACCGCGGCCGGCTCCGGCGGCGGCGAGTTCGGCCAGCGCGAGCTCCAGCAGCTCTGGGGCCAGGGCCCCCGGTTCGTCGGCCCGTACCAGTCCATCGCCTGGTTCTACGCGGCCAGCACCGGCCAGATCTCGATCCGCGGCGGCTACAAGGGCCCGTGCGGGGTGGTCGCCAGCGACGAGGCCGGCGGCCTGGACGCCCTCGCGCACGCCGCCCGCACGATCGAGCGCGGCACCGACGCGGTGGTGGTCGGCGCCGCCGAGGCCCCGCTGGCGCCGTACTCGATGGTCTGCCAGCTCGGCTACCCCGAGGTCAGCCTGGCCGGGCGGGCCGAGCGGGCGTACCTGCCGTTCACCGCGCTGGCCTGCGGCTTCTCCCCCGCCGAGGGCGGCGCGATGCTGCTGCTGGAGGACGAGCAGGCGGCCCTCCTGCGCGGCGCCCGCATCCGGGCCCGACTGGTCGGCCACGGCGCCACCTTCACCGGGGCCTCCCGCTGGGCGGAGTCCCGGGAGGGGCTGGCGGCCGCGATCCGGATCGCGCTGGACGAGGCCCGCATCGCGCCCGAGGAGATCGACGTGGTCTTCGCGGACGCCCTGGGGGTGCCGGAGGCCGACCGGGCCGAGGCCCTGGCGCTCGCCGACGCGCTCGGCCCGGCCGCCGAACGCGTCCCGGTCACCGCGCCCAAGACCGGTACGGGGCGCGCCTACTGCGGCGCCCCGATGCTCGACGTGACCGCCGCCGTGCTGGCCATGGAGGACGGCGTGCTGCCGCCCACCCCCAACGTCACCGAGGTCTGCCACGACCTCGCCCTGGTGACCGGCCGCGCCCGCCCGGCCGAACTGAACACCGCCCTGGTGGTCAGCCGCGGGCTGATGGGCTCCAACTCCGCGCTGGTGGTCCGGCGCTGGCGGCCCTGAACCGCCGCCCGGACCACCGCCCCGCACCACCCCGTCACACCTCCGAAAGGGACACCCGTGAGCAACACCCTCAGCTATCCGGAACTCGCCGTCCTGCTCCAGTCCCGGGCCGGCGTCACCGTCGACCCGGGCGACCTGGCGCGGCCGGGCGCGGAGTTCGACACGTTCGGCATCGACTCGCTCGGCCTGCTCGGCGTGGTCGGCGAGCTGGAGAACCGGCACGGCCTCAAGGTCACCTCGGGCGCCGAGTCGGCCAAGACCCCGGCCGAGTTCCTGGAACTGGTCAACTCCTCCCTCGCCACGAAGGCTGGTGCCTGAGATGCCCGGACACACCGACAACGAGATCGTCATCGCCGCCCCGCTCGACCTGGTCTGGGAGATGACCAACGACCTGGAGAACTGGCCGCAGCTGTTCAGCGAGTACGCCTCGGTGGAGGTGCTGGACCGGCAGGGCGAGCTCGTCCGGTTCCGGCTCACCATGCACCCCGACGAGAACGGCCAGGTGTGGAGCTGGGTCTCCGAGCGGGAGACCGACCGGGACGCGCTCGCGGTGCGCGCCCGCCGGGTCGAGCCCGGCCCGTTCGAGTTCATGGAGATCCGCTGGGAGTACGCGGAGGCGCCGGCCGGCACCAGGATGCGCTGGATCCAGGACTTCGCCATGAAGCCGACCGCCCCGGTCGACGACGAGGGCATGACCGGCCACATCAACCGCAACTCGAAGATCCAGATGCAGCTGATCCGGGAGAAGGTCGAGAAGCGGGCGGCGGAGCTGTGACCGGCCTGCACCGGGCGCTGATCGTCGCCCGGATGAAGCCCGAGGCCGCGCCGGACATCGCCGAGGTGTTCGCCGAGTCCGACCAGGGCGAACTGCCGCACCTGATCGGCGTCACCGGCCGCAGCCTCTTCCAGTTCGGCGACGTCTACCTCCACCTGATCGAGGCCGACCGCCCGCCGGGCCCCGCCGTCGCCAAGGTCGTCGGGCACCCGGAGTTCCGGACCGTCAGCGACCGCCTGACCGCCTACGTGCAGGCGTACGACCCGGCCACCTGGCGGGAGCCGAAGGACGCCATGGCACGGGAGTTCTACCGCTGGGACCGCTGACCCGGCGGCTCCCCGACGGGGCCGCTGCCCCCGCGGCTCCCCGACGGGCCCGCTGATCCAGCCCCCGATGGGCCCGCCCCCGGCCGTGCGCCGGGGGCGGGCCCACGTGCGTCCGGCCGGACGCCCCCCCCCGGGTGGATTCACCCGGATCACCCGGCCAGCCGGGTGAACACACCCGGGACTCCACCCGAAGGGCGCACGCCGCGCACCGGCGCTGCCACACTCCGGTGGCAGGCGGCCGCACGGTGGATGACGGTGGATCAGGCGCACCCCCCGCGAGTCCCCTTGTCCGGCACCGTGTCGGCAGTCGCGGTCCTGCGCGCCGGAAGGATCATCCTCATGCGTTCTGCACGCACGCTGCTCGCCGGGGCGGCCGTCGCCGCCGTCCTGACCGTCGGTACCCCCATCGCCTTCGCCGACGGTGCCGACCAGGGCAAGAACCTGACCTGGCAGGAGAAGCAGGAGAAGACCGAGAGGGCCTCCGACAACTCCAAGGGCAACGACGACAGGAAGGGCGGCGCCTCCGAGGAGCACAAGGGCTCCGACGAGCGGAAGGGCGACGACGAACACAAGGGCGGCGACGAGCACAAGGGTTCCGACGAGCACAAGGGCGGCGAGGCCAGGGGGGACGAGGACCACAAGTCCCCGCACGGCGGCGTGCACACCGGTGGCGGCGGCCTGGCGCTGTCCGGCGGCGGGCTCGCCTCCGGCGCGGTGCTGCTGCTCGGCGGCCTCGGGGCGGGCGCGTACGCCCTGCGCCGCGGCCGCCGTGCCTCCGGCGCGGTCGCCTG
>NZ_LFVW01000073.1:0-7800 GCF_001182915.1 Kitasatospora sp. MY 5-36 | reverse complement strand
CGGGCCAGCCGTCTGCTGGCGGACCTTCCCGAGGTTCGGGAGGCCCTGGCCGCCGAGGCCGGTACCACCACGACCGAGGAAGTCGGCGCGTGGGCGGGCCGGTTGGCCGGAATGCCGGTCGCTGAGCAGCGCCAGGTCCTGACCGACCTGGTCCGGGGCCACGCGGCCGCGGTCCTCGGCTACGACTCGGCGGACGACGTGCTGCCGCAACGCGCGTTCAAGGAGCTGGGCTTCGACTCCGTCGGAGCCGTCGAGCTGCGGAACCGCCTCTCCAAGGCGCTCGGTATCCGACTGGCCTCCACGATGGTCTTCGACCACCCGAACGCCACCGCCCTCGCGGAGCAGATCCTGCGCGAGTTCATGCCGGAGCAGGCCGCTCCGGAGGGTGACGCGGACGAGCCGGCCCTCAAGGAGGCCATCTCGGCGATCCCGCTGGCCCGCATCCGGCAGGCCGGCCTGCTGGACCTGCTGCTGCAACTCGCCGACCCGGCCCAGGACAACGGCGCGGACAGTCGAACGGACACGGAGTCCATCGACGGCATGGACGCCGAAGACCTCATTCGCATAGCCCTCGATGGCAAAGACTCCTGACGCCCTCGTTGATTCGGAGCACATGATCATGGAAACGACCAACGACAGGCTCGTCGAAGCACTTCGCACCTCCCTCAAGGAAGCCGAGCGGCTCCGGCAGCAGAACAGCGCGCTCCTTGCGGCGTCGAGCGAGCCGATCGCGATCGTGGGTGCGGGCTGCCGGTTCCCGGGCGGTGTGACGGGTCCCGAGGAGTTCTGGGACCTGGTGGCCGGCGGTGTCGACGCGGTGGGCGCCTTCCCCGCCGATCGCGGCTGGGAGGCCTTCGAGGAGGCGTTCGGCCGAGGGCAGACGTACCGCCGGCAGGGCGGATTCGTCTACGACGCGACCGAGTTCGACGCGGGGTTCTTCGGAATCAGCCCGCGTGAGGCGCTGGCGATGGACCCGCAGCAGCGGCTGCTGCTGGAGACCTCCTGGGAGGCCATCGAGCACGGCGGGATCGACCCGAAGTCGCTGCACGGGTCGATGACCGGTGTGTTCATCGGAGCCAACACGTCGGGGTACAGCTCGGTTCTGCCCGTCGAGGACGAGAGCCTGGACGGCTACCGGCTGATCGGCGCGGTGTCGGCGGTCGCCTCGGGCCGGATCTCGTACTGCCTGGGTCTGACCGGTCCGGCGGTGACGGTGGACACGGCCTGCTCGTCCTCGCTGGTGGCGATGCACCAGGCGATCCTGGCGCTGCGGGCCGGTGAGTGCTCGATGGCGCTGGCCGGCGGTGTCGCGGTGATGGTGTCGCCGGGTGCGTTCATGGAGTTCGGGCGTCAGGGCGGTATGGCGTCGAGCGGCCGGTCGAAGGCGTTCTCGGAGGAGGCCGACGGGATCGGCTGGGGCGAGGGCGCGGGCATGGTGCTGTTGGAGCGCCTGTCCGATGCCCGGCGCAACGGGCACCAGGTGCTGGCGGTGATCCGTGGCAGCGCGGCCAACCAGGACGGCGCGTCCAACGGTCTGGCGGCGCCGAACGGTCCCTCGCAGCGGCGGGTGATCCGTGCGGCGCTGGCGAACGCGCAGCTGTCGGCGGCGGACGTGGACGTGGTCGAGGCGCACGGGACGGGCACGACGCTGGGCGACCCGATCGAGGCGCAGGCGCTGCTGGCCACCTACGGGCAGGCCGAGGACCGCGCCGCCGACCGGCCGCTCTGGCTGGGCTCGGTGAAGTCCAACATCGGGCACTCGCAGTGCGCCGCCGGTGTGGCCGGGGTGATCAAGATGGTGATGGCGCTGCGGCACGAGGTACTGCCGAAGACGCTGCACGCGGACGAGCCGTCCTCGCACGTGGACTGGGAGACGGGCAACGTCCGTCTGCTCCAGGAGGCGGTGGCGTGGCCGGCGGGTGGGCGCCCGCGCCGGGCGGGTGTGTCGGCGTTCGGCGTGAGCGGGACGAACGTCCACCTGATCGTGGAGGAGGCCCCGGCGGCCGTCGAACCCGAGGCGCGGGAGGCCCGGGTGCTTCCGGTGTTCGCCGGTGGGGCGTCGGCCTGGCCGGTCTCCGGTCAGAGCGCTGCGGCGCTGGCCGGTCAGGCGGGTCGGCTGCGTGAACACGTCGCGGAGCGGCCGGAGTTGTCGGTCGGTGATGTGGCGTGGTCGCTGGCGACGACGCGTGCGGCGTTGGAGCGCCGGGCGGTCGTGCTCGGCGCGGACCGGGATGAGCTGGCGGCGGGGCTGACGGCCGTTGCCACCGGGCAGCCGGCGGCGGGTGTGGTCACGGGGTCGGTGGCTGCCGCTGGTGTGGGGCGGACGGTGTTCGTCTTCCCGGGGCAGGGGAGCCAGTGGGTCGGCATGGGGCGTGAGCTGGCCGAGTCGTCCCCGGTCTTCGCCGCGAAGTTGGCGGAGTGCGCCGCGGCCCTGGCGCCTTATGTGGACTGGCAGTTGGACGATGTTCTGGCGGGCCTTCATGGTTTTGAAGCCGCCGATGTGGTGCAGCCGGCGCTGTGGGCCGTGATGGTCTCGCTCGCTGCGGTCTGGGAGGCGGCCGGTGTCGCTCCGGACGCTGTGGTGGGTCACTCGCAGGGCGAGATCGCTGCCGCCGCGGTGGCCGGGATCCTGTCCCTCGACGATGCCGCGAAGGTCGTCGCTCTGCGGAGCAAGACCCTGAAGGTGCTGGCTGGTCGTGGCGGGATGCTGTCGATCGCGGAGCCGGTGGACGGTGTCCGCGCGCGGATCGCGTCGTACGGCTCCCGCCTGTCGGTCGCGGCCGTGAACGGTCCGTTGGCGACGGTCGTCTCCGGTGACGCCGACGCGCTGCGTGAACTCGCCGACGCGTGCGGGGATTCGCCGCGTGCCCGGATGATCCCGGTGGACTACGCGTCGCACAGCGCCCATGTGGACGAGCTGCGCGAGGAGATCCTCTCGGTTCTCCAGGGCATCGCGCCGACCGAGGCCCGCATCCCCATGGTCTCGGCGCTGACCGGCGCGTGGCTGTCCGGCCCGGAGCTGGACCCGGCGTACTGGTACGCGTCGCTCCGCGAGACCGTGGAGTTCGACCGCGCCGTGCGGATTCTCGGCGACGCAGGCCACGGTGTGTTCCTGGAGGTCTCGCCGCACCCGGTGCTGACCCCGGCGATCGGTGACAGCCTGGAGGAGCGCTCCCCGGTCGTGGTCGGCACGCTGCGGCGCGAGGAGGGCGGCGCCGAGCGCCTGTTGACCTCGCTCGCCGAGGCGTACGTCCAGGGCGCCCCCGTCGACTGGGCGGCGGTGCTCGGCGCCGGCACGGCGGTCGCGCTGCCGACCTACGCCTTCCAGCGGCGCCGCTACTGGCCCGAGGCCCCGGCGGTCGAGCGTACGAAGCTGTCGGTGGACGACTGGCGCTACCGGATCACCTGGCAGCCCTCCACCGCTCGTGGCCCGGCGGACCTGTCCGGCACCTGGCTGGTCGTCGGCGACGGCCCCGAGGCGGCGACGGTCGCCGAGGCGCTGGCCGGTCAGGGTGCCGAGGTCGTGACGGCCGCCGGCCCGGAGCGGCTTGGCGCGGTGCCGGCCGAGGGCGTGGCCGGTGTGGTGTCGCTGCTGGCCCTGGACGAGACGCCGCTCGCCGACCACCCGTTGGTTCAGCGCGGGCTGGCGGAGACCGTCGAGCTGGTGCAGGCGTTGGGCCGGGCCGGGGTCACGGCTCCGCTGTGGGTGCTGACCCGCGGCGCGGTGGCCGTCGGCCCGGACGAGGTGACGACGAGCCCGGTGCAGACACAGGTCTGGGGTCTCGGTCGTACGGTCGGTCTGGAGCACGCGGACCGCTGGGGCGGTCTGGTCGACCTGCCGCCGGTGGTGGACGCCGATGCGGCCGCTCGTCTGGTCGGCGTCTTCGCCGATGGCAGTGAGGACCAGGTCGCGGTGCGGCCGTCGGGTGTGTTCCTGCGCCGGCTGGTGCGGGCGGAGGCCCGGCGCGTCGAGTCGGAGGACTGGTCGCCGCGCGGCACCGTCCTGCTGACCGGCGGCTCGGGTGCGATCGGTGTGGTCCTCGGTCCGTGGCTGGCCGAGCACGGTGCGCCGAGGGTCGTTCTGACCTCCCGCTCCGGCCCGTCGGCGCCCGGGGTGGCGGCGCTCGCGGCCACGCTGGCGCAGGCTGGTTCGGCCGTCGAGGTCGTGTCGTGCGACCTGTCGGTGCGCGAGCAGGTGACCGGCATGGTGACGTGGATCGAGGCCTCCGGCCCCGGCCTGTCCACCGTCCTGCACTCGGCGAACACCCCGTTCCTCGCACGGCTGGAGGACACCGACCGCGACGGGCTCGCCCTGGCGGTCGGCGCGAAGGCGGCCGGCGCCGTCCACCTGGACGAGGCGACGGCCGACCTGGGCATCGACGAGTTCGTGATGTTCTCGTCGATCTCGGCGACCTGGGGCAGCAACGACCACGCCGCCTACGCGGCCGGCAACTCCTTCCTGGACGGCCTCGCCGAGGACCGTCGCGCCCGCGGCCTGCCCGGGACCTCGATCGCCTGGGGCGTGTGGAACACCCGCGACTGGGACGCCGTCGACGCGGCGATGGACCAGGCGCCCGGTCGCGTCACCCCGCACCGCCTGCTGCGGCAGGGCATGAACTTCCTCGACACCCAGCGAGCGCTGACCGCGCTCGGCGAGATCCTGGCCGACGACGAGACCTTCATCGCCCTCGCGGACGTCGAGTGGGAGAAGTTCGCGCCGGTCTTCACGGCCGCACGGCCTCGCCCGCTGCTGGACACCATCCCCGAGGCCCAGGAGGACACGACCGTCCGTCGTGACGAGGACGGGCGCGGTGACTTCGAGCTCCAGCTGGCCGGCCTGTCGGCGGCCGAACGGCGCCGGACCGTCGTGGAACTGGTCCGGGCCCAGGCCGCCGCGGTGCTGGGCCACGACTCCGTGGACGAGATCGTGGCCAGCCGGGCGTTCCGGGAGCTGGGCTTCGACTCACTGACCGCCGTCGAGCTCCGCAACCGTCTCAACGCGGCCGTGGGCGTCCGGCTGCCGTCCACGGTGATCTTCGACCACCCGAGCGCCTCGGCGCTGGCGGACGAGATCCTGGCCGCGCTGTTCGGCACGGACGCGGACGAGGGCCAGACCGTGACGGCGGCGGCGGTGTCGACCGATCCGATCGCGATCGTCGGCATGGCCTGCCGTTACCCGGGTGGTGTCCGGACGCCCGAGGAGCTGTGGGACCTCCTGGCGGCGGGCGGGGACGCGATCGGCGCCTTCCCGGCCGACCGCGGCTGGGACGTCGACGCGCTCTTCGACCCGGACCCGGACGCCGAGGGCTCGACCTACGTCGTGGAGGGCGGATTCCTCAGCGGGGCCGCGGAGTTCGACGCCGGGTTCTTCGGCATCAGCCCGCGCGAGGCCCTCGCATGGACCCGCAGCAGCGGCTGCTGCTGGAGACCTCCTGGGAGGCCGTCGAGCGGGCCGGCATCGACCCGAAGTCGCTGCACGGCTCCGCGACCGGCGTCTTCGTCGGCGCGGCTTCCTCCGGCTACATCGGCGCCGCGAGCGGCGAGGCGGGAGCCCAGGCCCACCTGATCACCGGGAACGCGCTGAGCGTGCTCTCCGGCCGGATCTCGTACTCCCTGGGCCTGGTGGGCCCGGCGGTGACGGTGGACACCGCGTGCTCCTCGTCCCTGGTCGCGCTGCACCAGGCGGTGCAGGCGCTGCGGTCGGGCGAGTGCGAGGTCGCCCTCGCCGGCGGTGTGACGGTGATGGCCGACCCCGGCGAGTTCGTCGGCTTCTCGCGCCTGCGGGCGCTCGCCTCCGACGGCCGCTGCAAGGCCTTCGGCGAGGGCGCGGACGGCATGGGCATCGGCGAAGGCGCCGGCATGCTCGTGCTGGAGCGGCTCTCCGAGGCGCAGCGCAAGGGCCGTCGGGTCCTGGGCCTGGTGCGCGGCTGCGCGATCAACCAGGACGGCGCGTCGAACGGTCTCACGGCGCCGAACGGTCCTGCTCAACGGCGGGTCATCCGGGCGGCGTTGGCCAACGCCCGGATCTCGGCGGCGGACGTGGACGTGGTCGAGGCGCACGGGACGGGTACGGAGCTGGGTGACCCGATCGAGGCGGGTGCACTGCTGGCGACCTATGGTCAGGAGCGGTTCGAGGACCGGCCGTTGTGGCTGGGTTCGGTGAAGTCGAACATCGGGCACGCCCAGCAGGCCGCCGGTGTGGCCGGTGTGATCAAGATGGTGCTGGCGCTGCAAGCCGGTGTGCTGCCGAAGACGCTGCACGCCGATGAGCCGTCCTCGCACGTCGATTGGGAGACGGGCAACGTCCGTCTGCTCCAGGAGCAGGTGGAGTGGCCGGCGGGCGAGCGGCCGCGCCGGGCGGGTGTGTCGGCGTTCGGCATCAGCGGCACCAACGCGCACGTGATCATCGAAGAGGCCCCGGCCGCGATCGACGCGAGCGACCCGGCTCCCGCCCCGGCGGTGGAGAGCGGGGTCCAGGCGTGGGTGGTGTCCGGTCGTAGCGCGACCGCGCTGGCCGGTCAGGCCGGTCGGCTGCGTGAACACGTGCTGGCGCGGCCGGAGTTGTCGGTCGGCGATGTCGCGTGGTCGCTGGCGACGACGCGTGCGGCGCTGGAACACCGGGCCGTCGTGCTCGGCGGCGAGCGGAGTGAGCTCGTGGCGGGTCTCGTGGCGGTGGCCACCGAGCAGCCAGCGGCGGGTGTGGTGACCGGGTCGGTGGCGGCCGCTGGTGTGGGGCGGACGGTGTTCGTCTTCCCCGGCCAGGGCAGCCAGTGGGTCGGGATGGGGCGTGAGCTGGTCACGTCGTCGCCGGTGTTCGCGGCGCGGCTGGCGGAGTGTGCTGCGGCCCTGGCGCCTTACGTGGATTGGCAGTTGGACGATGTGCTGGCTGGTCGGCACGGTTTCGAGGCCGCTGACGTCGTGCAGCCGGCGCTGTGGGCCGTGATGGTCTCGCTCGCGGCCGTGTGGCAGGCGGCGGGCGTCGCTCCAGACGCTGTGCTGGGTCACTCGCAGGGTGAGATCGCCGCTGCCGCCGTCGCGGGGATTCTCTCCCTGGAGGACGCCGCCAAGGTGGTGGCTCTGCGGAGCAAGACCCTGAAGGTGCTGGCCGGTCGTGGCGGGATGCTGTCGATCGCGGAGCCGGTGGACGGTGTCCGCGCGCGGATCGCGTCGTACGGCTCTCGCCTGTCGGTCGCGGCGGTGAACGGTCCGTCGGCGACGGTGGTTTCCGGTGACGCCGATGCGCTGCGTGAACTGGCGGACGCCTGTGGGGATTCGCCGCGTGCCCGGATGATCCCGGTGGACTACGCGTCCCACAGCGCGCACGTGGACGAGCTGCGGGAGGAGATCCTCTCGGTTCTCCAGGGCATCGCTCCGACCGAAGCCCGGATCCCGATGGTGTCGGCGCTGACCGGTGCGTGGCTGTCCGGCCCCGAGCTGGATCCGGCCTACTGGTACGCGTCGCTCCGGGAGACGGTGGAGTTCGACCGTGCCGTGCGGATTCTGGGCGACGCGGGACACGGTGTGTTCCTGGAGGTGTCGCCGCACCCGGTGCTGACCCCGGCGATCGGCGACGCCCTGGAGGACCGTTCCCCGGTCGTCGTGGGCACCCTGCGACGCGACGAGGGCGGCGCCCAGCGGCTGCTGACCTCGCTCGCCGAGGCCTATGTGCGGGGGCTCCCCGTCGACTGGGCCGGGCTCCTGGGCGGTGGTTTGACGGTGGACCTGCCGACGTACGCGTTCCAGCACCGTCACTACTGGCCCGAGGCGGTGGCCGAGGTTGCCGAGGTCTCCGCTGTCGAC
>NZ_LFVW01000746.1:0-5012 GCF_001182915.1 Kitasatospora sp. MY 5-36 | reverse complement strand
CACCGTGATCGCCGCCACGGTGGACCCGGCGGTCAGGGCCACTTCACCTCGGAGAGGTGTTCCTCCACGCGGAGGATGTCGGCGTCGGTCAGGGCGAAGCACGCGCGGACGTAGGGATAAGGGGCCGCCCCGAGATGGAACGCGTCGGCCGGGATGGTGGCGATGCCGGCGGCACTCAGGATCGTCTCCGCGACCTCGCCGCTGTCGCCGCCCAGCGGAGTCCCGTCCACCAGGAGGTAGTAGGCGCCTTCCGGGTCGTTGGTCGCGAGGCCCGCGTCACGGAACGCCGCGGCGATCCGGTCGCGCTTGCGGCGGTAGTCCTGGCGCGTCCGCGCGTAGAAGGAGTCCGGCAGGGTGAACGCCCGTGCGGCGATCTGCTGCAGCGGGGTGGGGGCGCACACCGAGAGCGCGTCGGCGGCGATGCGCAACGGCGCGATCAGCTCCGGGGGTCCGGCGGCGTAGCCGAGCCGCCATCCGGGGATGCTGTAAGTCTTGGAGAGGCCGGAGACCGTGATCGTGCGGTCGCGCAGCAGGTCGAACGACGCCGGCGAGCGGTGCGGTTCGTCCCCGTAGTAGAGGTGCTCGTAGATCTCGTCGGTGATCACCAGCAGGTCCCGGTCCGCTGCGAAGCGCGCCACCTCCTCGATCTCGTCCGGTGGCATCCGGTGGCCCGACGGATTGCCGGGTGTGCACAGCACGATCGCCCTGGTGCGGTCCGTCGTGGCCGCCTCCAGGGCCGCCCTGTCGATCCGGAACCCGGGGGCGTCCGTCCTGACCGGCTGGGGAACGACCCCGTGGATCTCCGCCACGGTGCGGTGGTAGCCGTAGAAGGGTTCGGGCAGGAGCAGGCCGTCTCCCGGGTCGAGGTGGGCCAGTACCGCCGCGTTGTACGCGCCGGTGGCGCCGATGGTGGCCACCACCCCGTGCTCCGGGTCGACGTGGACTCCGTTGTACTCCGCCAGCTTCCGCGCGACGGCCTGCCGGAGGACGGCGTCTCCGTGGGCGGGGCTGTAGGAGTGGTCGGCGGACGCGAAGTGTGCGGTCGCGTGGTCGAGCAGGTCGTCCGGGGGCGGCGTGCGGGACAGGCCCTGGCCGAGGTTGATGCCGCCGACGGCGACGCACCGCTCGGTCATGGCCCTGATGGTCGACTGCCGGAACCCGTCGAGCCTCCGCGCGTGCGGCTTCATCGGTGCCTCCTCCCGTGTTCGGGCCGGTCGTGGGATCGGTGGGTGTTCACCCGGTGGGTGTTCATGCGCTGACTGTTCATGCGGTGACTGTTCATGCGGCGGTCCATCCACCGTCCGCCTCGATGACGGCTCCGTGGACGTAGCTGGACGCCTCCGAGGCCAGGTAGAGCACGGTCCCGACGAGTTCCTCGGGCCTGCCCCAACGGCCGGCGGGTACCCGGGTGAGCAGGCCCGCACTGCGCTGCGCGTCCGTGCGCAGACCGGCGGTCAGGTCCGTCTCGAAGTAGCCGGCGGCGATCGCGTTCACGTGGACGCCCCGCCCGGCCCACTCCGCCGCACAGGAGCGGGTGAGCTGTACCAGCGCGCCCTTGCTCGCCGCGTAGGCGACGACGTTGCGGCCACCGCTGTGGGCCAGGACCGATGCGATGTTGACGATCTTTCCGCTGCCCTGCCGGAGCATGGCCCTCCCGGCGGCGCGTGACACGAGGAACGCGCCGGTCAGGTTGGTGTCGATGACGCGCTGCCAGGTCTCGGCCGGGTAGTCCTCGGCCGGGAACCTGTCGATGATGCCGGCGTTGTTGACGACGATGTCGAGTCCGCCGTGTTCGCGCACCGCACGGGAGAGGACGTCCTCGACCTCTGCCTCCCGCGTCACGTCCAGCCCGACACCGACCGCGGATCCTCCGTCGACGGCCAGTTTGCCGGCGACCGCGTCTGCTGCTTCGCTGCTGCGCCCGGCGACGATCACTCTGGCACCGGCGCGGGCCAGGCCGGCCGCGATGGCCTGGCCCAGCCCGCGGGTGGCCCCAGTGATCAGGGCCACCTTGCCTGTGACGTCGAACAGGTGCAGCGGACTGGTGTCATCCATGTCCGCCACCACAGTCCTCTCCGTTCTCTCCGTCCGGGTGTTACGCCGTCAGCTCGGACTCGATGGTGGTGCTGTGGTACCAGGGGTTTCCGGCGGATTCGGAGATGAGGTCGCGCGACCGCGTCTCGTGGTGCCGGCCGAGGCGGAGTGCCGCGTGCTGCACCACGTTGAGGGCGGTGAAGTACTTCCGGAGGAAGTCCCCCTCCGAAAGGTGCACCCGGGAGAACCGGATGTTCCGGTTCTCCGGTCGGTCGTCGGTCAGCAGACGCTGCAGGTTCTCACCCTTGGCGAGGGTGTACTCGTCGTCGTCCGCGTCGGAGAACCAGACCGTGCTGTGCTTCCGCACCGGGTCGGAAAGCGTGGCCACCTCGCTGTGGCAGAATTCGTGGAAGTAGTTCCGGGCGGTCGGAACCATGGCCATCTCGTTGAAGTGCATCTTGGCCAGCTTGAGCAGGCTCTCGTGCCATTTCGGGGACGCGATCATGATGATGTTCGCGTCCTCGCTCGCGTCGGCGATCCGACGGGCGGCCTCGCGGCCGTTCTCCTCGAAATCCGCCTCGAGCAGGCCCGCCAATTCGCCCAGCCGGGCGTGGTGGTCGTCGCTCAGCACCCCGAATTCGTGGAACATGTCCATCAGGATGGCGAAGTACTGCGAGACGTGGAAGAGGGGGTACTCGCGGTCCGGTTCGCGCAGCCGCCAGTAGGCGATGGAGGCGCCGTCCGCCCGCCCGAGCTCGGCCAGTTTGCCGCCGGAGGTGAGCAGGAGCACCTGGTCCCGGACGGCGCGAAGCCGCTGGTAGGCGAGGACCGGCTCCTGCGAGTGCCCGCTGTACGAGCTGATGATGTACAGGGTCGCCTCGTCCTCGAGGACCGAGGGAGCGGCCAGGAAGCGGAAGTCGTAGTCGTTCACGACGTGCACTTCGAGGGGCAGGCCGATCTCCGTGAAGTAGCCGCGGACGATATCCGAGACGATGGCCGAGCAGCCCATTCCGGTGAAGACGATGCGCTTGAACCTCCCTTCGGAGAGACGCTTTCGAAGGTCCGGGGTGACGTCGTCGAGCGAGTACTCGTCGGGCTTCGTCAGGCCGGCCCGGTACTCCTTCTCGATGAATTCCTCGTAGCGGTCGAGTCGGGACTTCATGCGATCTCACTCCATCACGGTCGCGTGCGGGTCGAAGAAGTCGTGCGACTCCGGATACCGAACTCCGGAGACCCGGGTTGCTTCGGGTGATTCGACTCTAACAAGCACGGAAGGCCTCGTGGCATTCACATCGGTAAGTCTGCGAATCGACCAGGGACCGCATGGTCCGATTTCGCCGGTCTCACATGCTGAGAGGGTTTCTGACGGAATATGAGAACGGCGGCGGCAGTCGAACGGACAAGTCCCCTGAATGCAGACGACCGCCACGCTTCGGGACACGGAGGAACCGGCCGTTCTCACCAACTTGCCCAAAACCCTTCTCAACCGCGCCATGATTGGTGTATGACTGCGCAGCTACTGACGTTCGTACTCGCTTCTCTTCTGATCATCGTTGTTCCGGGCCCCGACCTGGTGCTCCTGCTGCGGAACGCGGCACGGGGCGGCCGCCGGGGCGCGGCCGCGACCGCGATGGGCATCATGCTCGGCAACGCGGTCCTCGCCGGCGCGGCCGTCGCGGGCCTGACCGCGCTGCTCACGGGCTCCGAAGTGCTCTACACCGCCGTGCGGATCGCCGGCGCCCTGTACCTCGCCTACCTGGGCATCCGGTCCCTGATCGACTTCATCCGCCTCGGCCGACGCGAGGACGGAGCTGACGACGCGACGGCCGCGCAGCCCGCCGGTCACGGCCGCGGAGGCGGTGGCGGGGCGCCGGACAGCGGGGCGGACTTCCGCCAGGGCCTGCTGAGCAATCTGCTCAACCCGAAGGTCGCCGCCTTCTACCTCTCCCTCTTCCCGCAGTTCCAGCTGCCCGGCATGTCCGAGCTCTCCCAGCACGTGCTCCTGGCCGGGCTGTTCTGGCTGCTGGCCCTGGCCTGGTACGTCGTGGTGGTCGCGGTCCTGGGCGCGATCCAGCGCGTCCTGCTGCGGCGCAAGGTGCAACGGGGGCTGTCGGGGGTGGCCGGGGTGGCGCTGCTCGGGCTCGGGGCGGCGGTGGGGGCCCGTCAGTAGCGCGTTCCCGACTCCTCCGAGGCGACGGGGGCGGCCCCGGCGGGGGCCGCTCCGGTCGCCTCTGCGGCGCGGTCGGTGAGTCCGGTGACGCGCAGGGTGATGTTGAGGCGGCCCCGGGCGGGGCCGACGGCGGGGTCGCCGGTACCGGGGAAGATCTTCGGCACGGCGTGGTACGCGAGGCGGGAGGGGCCGCCGAAGACGAGCAGGTCCCCGGAGGCGAGGGTCAGGTCGGTCCAGGGCCGGTTGCGGGTACGGGTGTTGCCGAAGCGGAAGAGGCAGGTGTCGCCGATGCTGAGGGAGACCACCGGGGCGAGCGAGCGCTCGTCCTTGTCCTGGTGCATGCCGAGCCGGGCGTCGGCGTCGTAGAAGTTGACCAGCGCGGCGTCGGGTTCGTAGCCGGCGCCCTGGCCGGGGTCCTGGTAGGCGTCGGCCACCGCCCGGCGGCCGAGGTCGGCGAGCCAGTCGGGGAGGCGGGCGACGCGGCGGCCGTTCACGTCGTCGGCGGTGCGGGTGTAGGCGTAGGGCTGCCAGTGCCAGCCCAGGCACACGGTCTGTACGGACATGACGCCGCCGCGCGGCAGCCGGGTGTGCCGGATCGGGACGGGCCCGGTGGCCCAGGCGCGGCAGGCGGCGACGAGGTCGCGCTGCCGGTCGGGGGTGAGCCAGCCGGGCAGGTGGACGGCTCCCGGCGCGATCTCGCGGCGCTCGTAGCCGGCGGGCGGCGGGCCGAACAGGGCGGGGGTGGTGGTCACGTGGCGGCGCCCGGGGTGGCAGGCGGGAAGGAGTCGGTCCAGCCGGAGGCGATGCG
>NZ_LFVW01000745.1:0-5031 GCF_001182915.1 Kitasatospora sp. MY 5-36 | reverse complement strand
CTGACGCCGCGCCGAACGCCGGAGCCGCCGACGGCGGCGCCCCGGCCACCGAACGCCGTCCCGCCACCGACCGCCGTCCCGCCACCGGACAGCCGGTGGCCGCCCCCGGCCCGGTGGACCGCGGCCCGATCGCGGTCGTCGGCATGAGCGGCCGGTTCGCGGGCACCGGCTCGCTGGACGAGCTGTGGACGCGGCTGGAGAACGGGGACGACCTGGTCACCGACGCCACCCGCTTCCGCCTCGACGGCCTGAGCGCGTGCACCCGGGGCGGCTTCCTCGACCGGATCGACGAGTTCGACGCGCTGTTCTTCAACATCTCCGGCACCGAGGCCGCCGCGATGGACCCCCAGCAGCGGCTGCTGCTGGAGGAGTCGTGGAAGGCCCTGGAGGACGCCGGGTACGCCGGCCGGATGGACCGGCGGCCGTGCGGCGTGTACGTCGGCGCCTGGGCCGGGGACTACCTGGAGCTGCTCGACGGGGACGCGCCGGCCCAGGCCCTGTGGGGCAACATGGCCTCGGTGATCCCGAGCCGGGTCAGTTACGCCCTGGACCTCAAGGGCCCGGCGATCGCCGTCGACACCTCCTGTTCCAGCTCGCTGGTGGCGCTCGACCTGGCGTGCAAGGACCTCTGGTCCGGCGAGACCTCGATGGCCCTGGCCGGCGGGGTGTTCGTCCAGTCCACGCCGCGGCTGTACGGGCTCGCGGGCCGCGCGGGGATGCTCTCCCCGAGCGGGCGCTGCCACAGCTTCGACCACCGGGCGGACGGCTTCGTCCCCGGTGAGGGCGTCGGGGTGGTGGTGCTCAAGCGGCTCGCCGACGCGCTGGCCGACGGGGACCACGTCCACGGCGTGATCACCGCCGTCGGGGTCAACCAGGACGGCGCCACCAACGGCATCACCGCCCCGAGTTCGGTCTCCCAGGAGAGCCTGATCAGCGGGCTGTACGAGCGGGCCGGCGTCGACGTGGAGCGGATCGGCCTGGTCGAGGCGCACGGCACCGGCACGCCGCTGGGCGACCCGATCGAGTTCCGGGCCCTGGACCGGGTCTTCCGCGCCCGGACCGACCGCGCCGAGTACTGCGCGCTGGGCTCGGTGAAGACCACGATCGGACACGCCCAGTTCGCCGCCGGCATCGCGGGCGTGCTGAAGGTCCTGCTGGCGCTCAGGCACCGGCGGATCCCCGCCGCGCTGAACTTCGAGACCGCCAACGAGGCGGTCCCGCTGGCCGGCAGCCCGTTCTACGTCAACACCCGGACCCGTGACTGGGCCGCCCCCGCCGGCGGCCCGCGCTGCGGCGTGGTGAGCTCCTTCGGGGCCAGCGGCACCAACGCCCACGTCGTCATCGAGGAGGCGCCGTCGGCCGAGCGGCCCCCGGCGCCGAGGGCGGACCACCCCGTGGTCCTGTCCGCCCGGACGGAGCAGCAGCTCGCCGAGCAGCGGCGCCGGCTCGCGGCGCACCTGCGCGCCCACCCCTCGGTGGAGCTGCGCGACCTCGCCCACACCCTGTGGGTCGGCCGGAAGCGGTTCGAGCACCGCTTCGAGTGCCTGGCGGGCGACACCGCCGAACTGGTCGCGGTGCTCGACGGCATCGCGCCCGCCCGTCCGGTCGGGGACGCGCCGGCCCCGGCCGGGGGACGCCTCGTCCCGCTGCCGACCTACCCGTTCGCCCCGGACCGGCACGGGCCGGCGGCGGGCCGCGACCGCGACCACGACCGCGTCACGCTGTCCCGTACGGACGGGCTGCTGCGGGACCACGTCGTGCAGGGCCGGCACATCCTGCCCGCCGTCGCCCATCTGGAACTAGCCCGTCGGGCCCTGGGCGGCACCCGCGTCCGGATGACCAACGTGACGTGGGTCCGGCCGCTGGAGGTCGGGCCGGAACCCGTCGAGGTGCTGGTCGACCTGCGCACCGACGCCCGCGGCGGCCGGCGGTTCACGCTGTCGACCGGCGGGACGGTCCGCAGCGAGGGCACCCTGGCCCCCTCCGACGCCCCGCGCCCGGCCCGGGTGGACCTCGCCGCGCTGCGCGCGCGGTGCCCGGAGACGGTGCCCGGCGAACGGATCCACCAGGCCCTGCGGTCGATGGGCATCGAGCACGGCCCGAGCCTGCGGGCCGTCCGGCAGGCGCACGTGGGCCCCGACACGGTGCTCGCCGACCTGGTCCTGCCCGACGCGGCCGAGCCGGGCGCGCTCACCCCGGCCCTGCTGGACTCGGCGATCCAGGCCACCGTCGCGGCGCACCTGACCGAACTGCGGGACACCGCCGTGCCGTTCGCGCTGGAGCGGCTCGAGCTGTTCGCCCCCTGCACCCCGGCCATGACGGCCGTGGTGCGGGGCCTGGCGGCCGGACCGCTCGGCCGGCTCGACATCGATCTGGTGGACGAGGACGGCGAGGTCCGGGTACGGCTGGTCGGCTACAGCTCCCGCCGGACCGGGAGCCGCACCGAACCCCGCCCGGAGGCCCGTACCGGAACGGCCGGCGCGGACCGGCCCGAGCCCGCCGTCGAAGGCGCCGTCGAGGCCGCCGTCGAAACCGCCGTCGAACCGGCCCTCTACGCCCCGGTCTGGGACCCGATCCCCGCGGACGGCGCCCCGGTGCCCTCCGGCGCGGACCGCGTCCTGGTCGTCGGCGGCCCGGCCCCGCTCGACGGCGCGCTGCACTGGCCGCTGCCGGCCTCGGCGAGCGTCGAGGAGGCCACCGCCGCACTGCGCGGACTCGGACCGGTCGACCACCTGGTGTGGGCCGCCCCCGAGGCCGACCTCGCGCCCACCGACGCCGCCGGGTACACCGCCGCGCAGGAGGACGGGGTGGTCGCCGCGTTCCGCCTGGTGAAGGCGCTGGTCGCGGCGGGCTACGACGCCAGGCCGCTCGGGATCACCCTGGTGACGACCCGTGCGCTCGCCACCCACGCGGACGACGAGGTCCAGCCCGCGCACGCCGGGCTGCACGGCCTGTTCGGCTCGCTGGGCCGGGAGTACGGCAACTGGACCGTCCGCCGCGTCGACCTGGACGGCTCCGGCTGGCCCGCCGACCTCACCGCCCTGCCCGCCCAGTCCCCCGACGACGCCTGGGTCCGGCGGACCGGCCAGTGGCTGGCCCGCCGATGGGCCCCGTGCGAGGCCCCGGAGCGGCCGGTGTACCGGGAGGGCGGCGTGTACGTCGTCATCGGCGGCGCCGGCGGGCTGGGCTCCGCGTGGACCCGGCACGTCGTGCGGAACCACGGCGCCCACGTCACCTGGATCGGCCGCCGGGCGCACGACGCCACCGTGGCGGACCGAATCCGCTCCGCCGGAGGCCCGGAGCACGTCCGCTACCTCCAGGCCGACGCCGGCGACCCGGCCGCGCTGCGCCGGGCCCTGGCCGAGGTCAGGCGCCGCCACCCCCGGGTGCACGGCGTCGTCCAGGCGGCGCTGGTGCTGCGGGACAGCACCGTCGCGCGGATGGACGAGGCCGACCTGCGCGCCGCGCTGGCCGCCAAGGTCGACGTGACGACCGCCATGGCCGAGGCCTTCGACGGCGAACCGCTCGACTTCGCGGTCCTGCTGTCCTCCATGCAGTCCTTCACGACCGCCGCCGGCCAGGGCAACTACGCGGCCGGCTGCACCTTCAGCGACGCCTACGCGCACGCCCTCGGGCAGCACTGGGACACCCCGGTCCGGGTCATGAACTGGGGCTGGTGGGGCGGACTCGGGAGCGTCACCTCCGAGTTCTACCGGGAGCGGATGACCCGGGTCGGGCTGGTGTCGATCGAACCGCCGGAGGGGCTCGCCGCCCTGGCCGCCCTGCTCGGCGGCCCGCAGCGGCAGCTCGCCTACGTCCGCACCGACCGGCGCAACACCCTGCCCAACTTCGACCGCGCCACCCGGGTCTCCGCGCACGGCCCGGCCGTCCTGCCGCGCCCCGGCACGCTGCCGGCCGGCGTCGACGAGACGGACGCCGCCCTGGACGAGGTCGTCCGGTGGCGGCGGGCCGAGCGGGACCCGTGGCTCGCCAAGGTCCTCGCCGCCCAGCTGGCCGACGTCGACCGCGCGGCGGTCCTGCCGCAGTACGCCCAGTGGTGGGAGCACGCCCAGCGGCTCCTGGCGCCGGCGGAGCCCGCGGACCAGGTGCTGGCCCGGTGGGAGCGGCAGTGCGCCCGGTGGTCCGCGGACCCCGACCGGGCGGCGGAGCTGCGCCTGGCCGCGGCCATGCTCGGGGCCCTGCCCGGGATCCTGACCGGCCGCGTCCGGCCCACCGACGTGATGTTCCCGCGCGGCTCCATGGAGCTGGTGGAGGGCTGCTACCGCGACAACCGCGCCGCCGACCTGTTCAACCGCGCCATGGCCGCCACCGCCGCCGGCCTGGTCGCCGACCGGCTGCGCCGCGACCCGGGCGCCCGGCTGCGGATCCTGGAGGTCGGCGCGGGCACCGGCGGCACCAGCGTGGGGATGTTCGCCGCCCTCCAGCCGTACCGGGACAGCATCGAGCGCTACGTCTACACGGACGTCTCCAAGGCCTTCCTGAACCACGCCCGGGCCTCGTACGGGCCGGAGGTCCCGTACCTGGACTGCCGGCTGCTCGACATCGAACGGCCGCTGGCCGGGCAGGAGGTCGCCGAGGGCGCCTTCGACCTGGTCATCGCCGCGAACGTGCTGCACGCGACCAAGGACACCCGCAACACCCTGCGCAACGCCAAGGCCGCGCTGCGGCCCGGCGGTTGGCTGCTGCTGAACGAGCTCTCGGCGTTCGACCTGTTCAGCCACGTGACCTTCGGCCTGCTGGAGGGCTGGTGGCTGTTCGACGACCGGTCGCTGCGGATCCCCGGCTCGCCGGCGCTGTCGCCCGGGAACTGGCGGGACGTGCTGGCCGGTGAGGGCTTCCGCACCGTCGTGTTCCCGGTGTCCCGGGCGCTCCCGCTGGGGCAGCAGGTGATCGCGGCGGAGAGCGACGGGGTGGCCCGGCAGCGGGTGCCGGCGGCACCGGCCGCACCGGCGGGAGGCGGACGGGAGACGTCCGCGGCGCCCGACCGGCGCTCGGAGGCCCGGCCGCCGG
>NZ_LFVW01000744.1:0-5057 GCF_001182915.1 Kitasatospora sp. MY 5-36 | reverse complement strand
CGTGCGGTCGGCGCGGTGCGGTGGCCCGAGCCCGAGGCGCTCCCGGCGCCGGCCTGGCCTCCGCGCGAGCCACACCGGGAGTCGCACGGGGAGCAGCACCACGCGCACGGCGGGCAGCAGCACCACGGGTACGGCGAGCAGCACCACGCGCACGGGCCGCTGCAGGATCCGGGCCCGCAGCCGGAGGCCGGCGCGGCCGACCACGCGGCCTACCCGCGCCGCCCGCAGCTCCGGGCCCCGTACGAGCGGCCCTGGACGGCGGAACGGGCGGCCGTCCGGTCCGTGGACCGTTCGACCGCCCGTCGGGGTGCGCCGGGATCGACCGGCCGTGCCGTACGCCACCAGTGATCACCCGACCGTGCCGTACGCCACCGGTGGCCGACCGACCGTGGCGTACGGCACCGGTGTTCACCCGGTCATGCCGTACGGCACCGGTGTTCACCCGGTGGTGCTGTAGGCCACCAGCGAGACGCCGACGTACTGGACGATGAACGCCCCCAGGGTGAAGGCGTGGAACACCTCGTGGAACCCGAACCAGCGCGGTGAGGGGTTGGGCCGCTTGAGCCCGTACACCACGCCGCCGATGCTGTAGAGCACCCCGCCGACGATCATCAGCACCAGGACGGCGACCCCGCCGGCGCGCAGGAAGTCCGGAAGGAAGAAGGCGGCGGCCCAGCCCAGCGCGAGGTACACCGGTGTGTACAGCCAGCGCGGCGCGCCGACCCAGAACACCCGGAACGCGATCCCGGCCAGCGCGCCGCCCCAGGCCACCCAGAGCAGGACCTGCTGGTCGGCGCCCTTGAGCAGCAGCATGGTGAACGGCGTGTAGGTGCCCGCGATGATCAGGAAGATGTTCGCGTGGTCCAGCCGGCGCAGCACGGCGTCCCCGCGCGGCCCCCAGTTGAAGCGGTGGTACACCGCGCTGACCCCGAACAGCAGCCAGGCGCTGACCGAGTAGATCGCGCAGGCGATCTTGGCGGGCGTGGAGTCGGCCAGGCAGATCAGCACGATCCCGGCGGCCACCGTGGCGGGGAACATTCCGGCGTGCAGCCAGCCGCGCCACTTCGGCTTGCTCTCCGTGAGTGCACTCTCCGCGAGCGCAGCAGCAGTCATGCGCAGCATGCTACCCGCTACCTACGGCTCCGTAGGTTACTCACGCGTAGGAAGTGGCGATCGTCACTCTTAGACGTTTTGGAGTATTTGGAGTGTGGCGCCGCGCACTCCGTCGCGGGGTCGGTCGACATGTTACCGATGAGTAATCATACTGGCTGTAGTAAAGGGTGCGTCAATTTCGACGCTTCGCCGCGTTCCGGCCTTGAGTCCGGAGCTACGCTGCAAGCACCCTCAGACCCCCGCGACGCCATCTCCACGCCGAGATGGCGTGAAACGGAGCGATCGTGTCGTACGAGATCTCTGCTCTCAGCGCATCCGCGCCCACCCGCCACAAGCAGCTGCTCGCTTGGGTGAGCGAGATCGCCGAGCTCACCCAGCCGGACCGCATCGAGTGGTGCGACGGTTCCGACGAGGAGTACCAGCGCCTCGCGGACCTGCTGGTGGCGCAGGGCACCTTCAAGAAGCTCAACGAGGAGAAGCGCCCCAACTCCTACTACGCCGCCTCGGACCCGTCCGACGTGGCGCGCGTGGAGGACCGCACCTTCATCTGCTCCGAGCAGGAGAAGGACGCCGGACCGACCAACCACTGGAAGGCCCCCGCCGAGATGCGGGAGATCTTCCAGGGCGAGCAGGGCCTCTTCCGCGGCGCGATGAAGGGCCGCACGATGTACGTCGTGCCCTTCTCGATGGGCCCGGTCGGCTCCCCGCTGGCCGCGTACGGCGTCGAGATCACCGACTCCGCCTACGTCGCCGTCTCGATGCGCGTGATGACCCGCATGGGTCAGGCCGTGCTGGACCAGCTCGGCGAGGACGGCGACTTCGTCAAGGCCGTGCACACCGTCGGCGCCCCGCTCGCCGAGGGCCAGGCGGACGTGCCGTGGCCGTGCAACAGCACCAAGTTCATCTCGCACTTCCCGGAGACCAAGGAGATCTGGTCCTTCGGCTCGGGCTACGGCGGCAACGCCCTGCTCGGCAAGAAGTGCTACGCGCTGCGCATCGCCTCGACCATGGCCCGCGACGAGGGCTGGCTGGCCGAGCACATGCTCATCCTGAAGCTCACCCCGCCGAGCGGCGAGGTCAAGTACGTCGCGGCGGCCTTCCCCTCGGCCTGCGGCAAGACCAACCTGGCCATGCTCCAGCCGACCGTCCCGGGCTGGAAGGTCGAGACGATCGGCGACGACATCGCCTGGATGCGTTTCGGCGCCGACGGCCGCCTGTACGCCATCAACCCCGAGGCCGGCTTCTTCGGCGTCGCCCCCGGCACCGGCGTGGACACCAACGCCAACGCCATCGAGACCCTCTGGGGCAACACCGTCTTCACCAACGTCGCCCTCACCGACGACGGCGACGTGTGGTGGGAGGGCCTCACCGACGAGCCCCCGGCGCACCTGACCGACTGGCGCGGCAACGACTGGACCCCCGAGTCCGGCACCCCGGCCGCCCACCCGAACGCCCGCTTCGCCGTCCCGGCCGCGCAGTGCCCGACCATCGCCCCGGAGTGGGAGGACCAGGCGGGCGTGCCGATCTCGGCGATCCTGTTCGGCGGCCGCCGCGCCACCGCCGTCCCGCTGGTGACCGAGTCCTTCGACTGGCAGCACGGCGTCTTCCTGGGCGCCAACATCGCCTCCGAGAAGACCGCCGCCGCCGAGGGCACCGTCGGCGAGCTGCGCCGCGACCCGTTCGCGATGCTGCCGTTCTGCGGCTACAACATGGGCGACTACTTCGCCCACTGGCTGAAGGTCGGCGCCCAGGCGGACGCCGCCAAGCTGCCGAAGATCTACTACGTCAACTGGTTCCGCAAGGACGCCGAGGGCAAGTTCGTCTGGCCCGGCTACGGCGAGAACAGCCGCGTGCTCAAGTGGATCGTCGAGCGCCTGGAGGGCACCGGCGAGGGCGTCGAGACCCCGATCGGCGTGCTGCCGACCGTCGAGGGCTTCGACCTCGGCGACCTGGACCTCTCCAAGGAGGACCTCGACCTGCTCTTCACCGTGGACGCCGACATCTGGCGCCAGGAGGCCGCGCTCGTGCCGGCCCACCTGGAGACCTTCGGCGACCACACCCCGAAGGAGCTGTGGGACGAGTACCGGAACCTCGTCGCGCGCCTCGGCTGAGCCTGAGCCTCAGTCGCGGTAGCGGCGGGCGCGCGGCACGACCCGCGCGCCCCGCCGAGCGGCAGGACGGCCGGAGTTCCGCCGGGCGATTTTCCCCCGACCAAGGAGATCGCCCGGGCCGGAACTCCGGCCGTAGTGTTTTCCGGGAGCCGTCCCAGGAGCCGTCCCGGGTGTCGTCGAGCCCGGTGGCTACGGCTGGACGTAGCCGCTCAGGAAGTCGCCGATCCGGGTCACCGCGTCGGTGATCTCCTCCGGCCGGGGCAGCGTGACCAGCCGGAAGTGGTCCGGCTCGGGCCAGTTGAAGCCGGTGCCCTGGACCAGCAGGATGCGCTGGGAGCGCAGCAGGTCGAGCACCATCCGGGCGTCGTCCTTGATCTTGTGGACCTTGGGGTCCAGCCGGGGGAAGGCGTACAGCGCGCCCTTGGGCTTGACGCAGCTGACCCCGGGGATGTCGTTGAGCAGCTTGTACGCGGCGTCGCGCGAGGCGTGCAGCCGGCCGCCGGGCAGCACCAGGTCGCGGATCGACTGCCGCCCGCCGAGCGCGGCGGCCACCGCGTGCTGGGCGGGCATGTTGGCGCAGAGCCGCATCGAGGCGAGCACGGTCAGGCCCTCGATGTAGCTGCGGGCCCGGTGCCGGTCGCCGGACAGCACCATCCAGCCGGAGCGGAAGCCCGCGACCCGGTACGCCTTGGACAGCCCGTTGAAGGTGACGCAGAAGAGGTCCGGGGCCAGGGTGGCCAGCGGGACGTGCTCGGCGTCGTCGTAGAGGATCTTGTCGTAGATCTCGTCCGCGTAGACCACCAGGTCGTGCTGGCGGGCGATCTCGGCGATGCCCTCCAGCACCTCGCGCGGGTAGACCGCGCCGGTCGGGTTGTTCGGGTTGATCACCACGATGGCCCTGGTGCGATCGGTGACCTTGGCCTCGATGTCGGCGAGGTCCGGGTACCACTCGGACTGCTCGTCGCAGCGGTAGTGCACGGCGGTGCCGCCGGCCAGCGAGACCGAGGCGGTCCACAGCGGGTAGTCCGGGGCCGGGACGAGCACCTCGTCGCCGTCGTCCAGCAGCGCGGTCATGGCCAGCTGGATCAGTTCGGAGACGCCGTTGCCGAGGAAGACGTCGTCGACGGAGAGGCCGTGCAGCCCGCGGTCCTCGTAGTGCATGACCACCGCGCGGCGGGCGGAGAGCAGGCCCTTGGAGTCGCCGTAGCCGTGCGCGGTGGCGAGGTTGCGCAGGATGTCCTGGAGGATCTCCGGGGGCGCCTCGAAACCGAAGGTGGCCGGGTTGCCGGTGTTGAGCTTGAGGATGCGGTGGCCCTGTTCCTCCAGCCGCATCGCCTCGTCGAGTACCGGTCCGCGGATGTCGTAGCAGACATTGGCGAGCTTGCTGGACTGGATGACCTGCATGTCCGCCTACTTTAGGGGTACGGAGGGGCCGTGCGGCGGGTCTCCGCGGGGGTGCTTCGGAGGGTCGGAACGGCCCCCTTGGATCGGCAGGCGGGGGCGGCGGGCGGCCTTGTGAACCGGCAGTCGAATGTCCGGAATGCTCCTGTATGCGAGGAGCGCCGTTGCGCCGTTCCATGGAAGCGAGACGGACGGCACACGCCCGGCGCGGGAGGATGTGGCCGGTCGTGTCGGTCGTGTCGGTCGAGGAGGGGGTGCGCCGGTGGTCCCGGTCGTGGTCGCGGCGGTGCTGGTCGGTCTCCTGGCGGCTCCGCCGCTGCGCGGGCGGATCGCCCGCTTCGCGGTGCCGGAGGGCGAGCCCTGGTGCGAGGCCTGCCCGTCCTGCGGGCGCGCGGTGCGGCTGCTGCCGCCGACCGGGCGCTGCCCGGGCTG
>NZ_LFVW01000743.1:0-5062 GCF_001182915.1 Kitasatospora sp. MY 5-36 | reverse complement strand
GGGGAGCGCGCCGTCCGGGCGGTGGCGGACGGGCGGCGCCGGTGCGCGCGACCGGGTGCGGTTCGCGCTCGGGACGACGGCGGTGCTGGTGCTGCTGCTGTGGGCGGCGGTCGAGGTCCGGCTGGCGGCCACCGGGGCGCACCCGACGCCCGACTCCTGGGGGACGGGGCAGGGCGGTGCGGACTACCAGGCCGGGTTCGTCCTGCTGCTGGCGGTGGTGTCGCTGGTCAGCACCCTCGGGACGCCGGCCACCGCCAAGGGGCTGTTCGTGCTCTGGGTCCCGGCCACGCTGTTCCTGGGCGCCTGGCCAGGGCCGCTGGGCCCGGTCGAGGCGCTGCGGATCCCGGTGTTCGAGGGGCTGTTCCGGGCGATCGCCGGGCTGTGGGGGCACGGGGCCTTCTGGGCCGCGCTGCTGGTGGCGCTGCCGCTGGCGGCGTACGGGGTGCTGCGGACGGTTCGGGGGCGCGCGGGGCGCGGGTGACAGCGAACGGCTGACAGCTGACAGATCACCGCGAACAGATGACAGCGAACAGATGACAGCGAACAGATAACAGATGACAGCTGACAGATTTTGAAATCTGTCAGCTGTCATCTGTCACCAGCCGCCCGTGCGGCAGCTCAGCCGACCAGCCGGGACAGCTCGATCGAGTGCCCCGTCCGCTCCACCTTCGCCCGCAGGTAGCGGACGTTGCTGGCCGACAGGTGCACCCCCGTCGGCACCCGGTGCCGCACGACGATCCCCAGGTCGGCCAGCTGCGCCGCCTTGTCCGGGTTGTTGCTCAGCAGGTCGATGCCCGTGGCGTCGAGCGCGGCGAGCATCTGGGCGGCCGCGGTGTAGTCGCGGCCGTCCTCGGGCAGGCCGAGCGCGGTGTTGGCGTCGTACGTGTCCAGGCCGGAGTCCTGGAGGGCGTAGGCGTCCAGCTTGTTGTAGAGCCCGATGCCGCGGCCCTCCTGCCGCAGGTAGAGCAGGTACCCGCCGGCCTCGCTGATCCGCTCCACCGACTCGCGCAGCTGCGGCCCGCAGTCGCAGCGGTCCGAGCCGAAGACGTCGCCGGTCAGGCACTCGGAGTGCAGTCGCACCAGGGGCGTGCCGCCTTCGGGGACCGTGCCGAGCGCGAGCGCCAGGTGCTCGGCGCCGTCGGTGAGGCCGTGGAAGGTGGAGACCTCCGCGTCGGCGCGGTAGCCGTCGGGGAAGGTCAGCGGGATGCGCACACGCGAGCGCACCGTGGCGGCGCCGGGCTGCGGCATGGGTGGGCCTCCGTGGATCGGGGGTGGGCCGGGCCGGTTCGGCGCGGACCGGGGCGGACGCGGTCGGACCCGGACGGGTCGTGGTGCGTCGGAGGTCGACCGTACTAGGTAGTTCCAATTTGAACAACTAGCGGCCGCCGGGGCCCGGCTCGACCACCGGGGCGCACAACACCCCATCAGCCCCGGCTGTTCCCACCAGGGCTTCCAGCATGTGGATGGTGCGGGACCCGCGGTGTGGACACTGCGAGACTGGCGCCGTTTCCTGGGCACGTCCCTCAGGCCCGTCGGGACACTGCGCACGCCCATCGACGACCACGGAAGGGTCCTGAAGATGTCGACGACCCCTGCCACCCCCCACACCTCCGCCCCCGGCTCCTTCGAAGCCGAGCAGCGCGCGATAGAGGCGCTCTACGCGGACGTGGTCCGCCGCAACCGGGGCGAGGACGAGTTCCACCAGGCCGTCCACGAGGTGCTGGAGACCCTGGCGCCGGTGCTCGCCCACCGCCCCGAACTCCTCGACGCCCGGATCATCGAGCGGATCTGCGAGCCCGAGCGGCAGCTCATGTTCCGGGTGCCGTGGACGGACGACTCCGGTGACATCCACGTCAACCGCGGCTTCCGGGTGGAGTTCAGCAGCGCCCTCGGCCCGTACAAGGGCGGGCTGCGCTTCCACCCCTCGGTGAACCTCGGGATCGTCAAGTTCCTCGGTTTCGAGCAGATCTTCAAGAACGCGCTCACCGGCCTGCCCATCGGCGGCGGCAAGGGCGGCTCCGACTTCGACCCCAAGGGCCGTTCGGACGCCGAGATCATGCGGTTCTGTCAGTCCTTCATGACCGAGCTGTACCGCCACCTCGGCGAGTACACGGACGTGCCGGCCGGGGACATCGGCGTCGGCGGCCGGGAGATCGGCTACCTCTTCGGCCAGTACAAGCGGATCACCAACCGGTACGAGAGCGGTGTGCTCACCGGGAAGGGCCTCGGCTGGGGCGGCGCGCAGGTCCGTACCGAGGCCACCGGCTACGGCTGCGTCATGTTCACCTCCGAGATGCTGCACAGTCGCGGCGAGAGCCTGGACGGGCGCCGGGTGGTCGTCTCCGGGTCCGGCAACGTCGCCGTCTACGCCATCGAGAAGGCGCAGCAGCTCGGCGCGACCGTGCTCACCTGCTCCGACTCCTCCGGCTACGTGGTGGACGAGAAGGGCATCGACCTCGACCTGCTCAAGGAGGTCAAGGAGGTCCGGCGCGGCCGGGTCTCCGACTACGCCCGACTGCGCGGCGGCCACGTCCGGTTCGTCGAGGGCCCGGGCGTGTGGGGCGTGCCCTGTGACGTCGCGCTGCCTTGCGCCACCCAGAACGAGCTGGTCGAGGCCGACGCGCTGGCGCTGGTGCGCAACGGGGTGCTGGCCGTCGCCGAGGGCGCGAACATGCCCACCACCCCGGAGGCGGTGCGGGTGTTCCAGGAGGCCGGGGTGGCCTTCGGTCCGGGCAAGGCGGCGAACGCGGGCGGCGTCGCGACCAGCGCCCTGGAGATGCAGCAGAACGCCTCGCGCGACTCCTGGACCTTCGAGCACACCGAGGAGCGGCTGGCCGGGATCATGAAGCACGTCCACGACTCCTGCTTCACCACCGCCGAGCGCTACGGCCACCCGGGCAACTACGTGGTCGGCGCGAACATCGCCGGCTTCGAGCTGGTCGCGGACGCGATGCTGGCCCAGGGCCTGATCTGAGCCGCTGACGGCCGTCGCCCGGCGATCGGTCAGGCACCAGGCACCAGGCGCCAGGCGCCAGGCACCAGGCACCCGGCGATCGGAGCCCGGCACCCGACCGGAGCGGGCACCGATTGTCGGGTGCGGCAGGGTGGGTCCTTCCTACGGTGAAGGTCAGTAAGGGAAGGACGGGGTTGGCGTGCTGGAGCACCTGAACCGGGCGATGGACCGGATCGAAGACGACCTGGACCGCGAGGTCGACGTGGCCGCGCTGGCGCGGATCGCGATGACGTCGGAGTACCACTTCCGGCGGCTGTTCTCGATGCTCGCCGGGATGCCGCTGTCGGAGTACGTCCGGCGTCGGCGGCTCACCGTCGCCGGGGCCGAAGTCCTGGGCGGCGAGCGGACGTTGCTCGACATCGCGGTCCGGTACGGGTACTCCTCGGGGGAGGCGTTCGCCCGGGCGTTCCGGGCCATGCACGGAGTCGGGCCGGGCGAGGCCCGGCGCGACGGCGCGGTGCTCGTCTCCCAGCCCCGGATGTCCTTCCGACTCATCGTGGAGGGAAGCAGCAGTATGGAATACCGGATCGTCGAGAAGCCGGACTTCCGGATCGTCGGCAGGAAGGCCCGGGTCACCCTGATCTACCTGGGGATCAACCCGGGGATCGCCGAGTTCATCAAGGGACTCGGCAAGGAGACGGTCGAACGGATCGCGGAGCTGTCCGGGGACGACCCGGCCGGGATCCTGTCGGTGAGCGACGACTTCTCGCCGAACCGCGAGGAGGGGTCCGAACTCGACTACTGGCACGCGGTGGTGGCGCGCGAGGGGGTCGCCGTCCCGGCGGACCTGGACGTGCTCGACGTCCCGGCCGGCACCTGGGCGGTGTTCACCAACACCGGGCCGTTCCCGCAGGCCCTGCAGGAGATGTGGGCGGACGTGGCCGGCCAGTGGTTCCCGTCCAACCCGTACGAGGCCCGGCCGGGTCCGGAGATCCTGCGGGTCAGCCCGGTCCCGGGCACGGCCGATGCCGAGGCGGAGCTGTGGATCCCGGTGGCGAGGGCCGTGCGCGGCTGACGGGCGAAGGCTGACAGCCGACAGCTAACGGATAACAGCCGACAGCTAACGGATAACAGCTAACAGATAACAGATGACAGATTTCGAAATCTGTCAGCTGTCATCTGTCATGTGTTCGCCCGCCCGCCTCGCCGCCCGTTCGGCCCACCCCGCCCGCCAAGCTCCGCCCCGCCCCGCATGCTGGGCCTGGAGGTGCGGGGGCCGAGGCGCCGAAAACCCGGGAGTTCCCGAGCAAGCTGCGAGGACAGACGCCATGAAGCAGACCTCCGTGACCACCAACGCCCCCTGCTGGACCGAGTTGGGCACCTCCGATCCGGCCGCCGCCCGGGCCTTCTACACCGAGCTCTTCGGCTGGCAGGCGGACGACACGGCCCGCCCCGGGGAGGGCGACTACACCCAGATGCTGGTCCGGGGCGTCCCGGCCGCCGCCATCACCCCGCGCTACGCCCCGCAGCAGCCGATCGCCTGGACGGTCTGCATCGCGGTCGCCGACGCCGACGCCACCGCCGCGAGGATCAAGGAGTGCGGCGGCCTGATCCGGAAGGACCCCGGCGACGTCTTCGACTTCGGCCGGTTCTCGGTGGCCGCCGACCCGTCCGGCGCGGTGTTCATCCTCTGGCAGGCCCGCGCCTTCCGGGGCGCCGGGGTGTTCAACGAGCCCGGCGCGCTCGGCTGGGTGGAACTGCTCACCCGCGACCCGTCCGGCGCGCTCGCCTTCTACCCGGAGGTCTTCGGCTGGTCCGTCGCCCCGTCCGAGCACTACCCCCAGTGGGGCCTGGACGGACGGGACTTCGGCGGCATGCTGACGATGGACGACCGCTTCCCGCCCGAGGCGCCGCCGCACTGGCTGCCGTACTTCGCGGCCGCCGACGTGGACGGCACCGTCGGCCGGGCGGTGGCGCTCGGCGGGGACGTGCTGACGCCCGCCACCGGCATGCCGGGCGGCCGGCGGATCGCCGTGCTGCGCGACCCCCAGGGCGCCGCGTTCGGCGTCTACACCGCCGGCACCGAGGGCTGACCGGCACGCCGCAGGG
>NZ_LFVW01000742.1:0-5064 GCF_001182915.1 Kitasatospora sp. MY 5-36 | reverse complement strand
CATCCGCTCGGCCACCCGGTGCGCGGCCGGATGGTTGGCGGGCACCTTGTCGGGGGCCCCGGCGATCAGGTCGAAGAGCCAGGTGCGGGCCCGGTCCGCGCGCCGGTGCAGCAGGCGCTCGCGCCGCAGCGCACGCGCCCGGCGCCGGGGGCGCGTGGCGTACCGCCAGCGGGCCCAGGGGCTGCTCGGGCGGGCCAGCCGGATCGCCCCGATCCAGGACAGGCCGGGGACCATGATCCCGAGCAGGCCGGTCCACACCTTGCCCTTGAGCAGGGTGACCACCGAGGCCAGCGAGTTCACCGAGATGATCGTGATCAGCCCCCACCTGGTCTCCTCGCCGGGCACCACGCCGAGCGGCACGTACCCGACCAGCAGCAGGGAGGTGAACAGGATGCCGAAGATCACCGCGTCCACCGACTTGCGGCCCTGTTCGCTCCAGTACACGTCGTCCAGGTGCAGGATCAGCGCGAACTCGTCCAGCACCAGGCCGCAGCCGATGCCGAAGGCCAGCCCGAACCAGTCGATCCACGGGTGCCCGCCGTAGGTGGCGAACACCCCGATGCCGCCGAGCAGCAGGAAGCCCAGGCCGAACACCATGTGGTGGATGTGCAGGCCGCCCGGGGTCACGTTGCCCGGCCACCAGCGCACCTGGGCGCGGATCATCCGGACGCTGAACCGGATGAAGACGAAGGAGGTGATGAATCCGACCAGCAGCAGGAACAGCGGTTGCTTGTGCGCGGCGACGATGTGCTCGCGGTAGCCGTCCAGCAGTGTCGTCATGGGTCTTACCTTCGTTCCTGGTCCTGCGTCCTGCCTGCCGTGACGTGGCCCGGGGCCCACGTCTCCCCCAACACCGGGTCGCCGTCCGGTCAGAAGCCCCGGGTGCGCTTGGCCGCCCGGCGGGGCATGACCGGGTAGAGCGACGGGCGCTCGGCGCCGACCGGCAGCTTCAGGAACAGCCGGGCGATCTCCCCGCCGAGGTTCACCCCGACCGCCAGCGCCATCGCGATCGCCGCCGCCCGGAAGACCGACACCAGACCGGCGCTGGAGTGCCCCTGGGCGAAGGCGAGCATCCCGAGGTAGAGCGCCGAACCGGGCATCAGCGGGCCGATCGCGGCGGTCACGTACGGCAGCGCCGAACCGTTGCGGTAGCGCGCCATCAGCTGGCCGAACAGGCCGACCAGGCCGGCCGCCACACCGGTCGCCGCGATCGGGTTGACGCCCGCGTTGTACACCAGCGCACCGTAGCTGGCCCAGCCGATGCCGCTGTTGACGGTGACCAGGGCCAGCGTCCGGCGGTCGGTCTGGAGCAGCGTCGCGAAGGCCAGGGTCAGCAGCATCGCGGCGACCATCTGGACCGGCGGGTAGTTGACGCCCACCAGGCTCTCGTCCGGGCGCAGGTTCGCCTCGAAGCCGACCCCCAGGTAGAGGATCACCATCACCCCGATCACGATGCCCGCGACCAGGTAGACCACTTCCAGCAGACGGGCCGCGGCGGTGATGTAGAAGCCGGTCAGGCCGTCCTGCACGGCGGCGACCAGGGCGCGCCCGGGCAGCAGGGCGAACAGGCCACCGGTGATCACGACCGAGCCGCGCAGGCCCCAGTCGTTGAGCGAGAGGATGATGCCGGAGGCCGCGGCCGGCATCGCGGCCGCCACGAACTGGTAGAACTCCGGCAGCCGGCGCTTGGCCAGGGCGGAGGCCAGCCGGTCGCCGAGGACGGCCGCGACGAAGGCGCTCGCGAAGACCAGCCAGGCCTTGTCGTCGATCTTCCCGCCGACCAGGAAGGTCGCCGCGCCGGCCAGCAGGCCGGTGGTCAGGGCGAGGAACCAGGCCGGGTACGGGTGCCGGTTGCGGCGCATCGCCGCGAGCCGGCGGTAGGCGTCGTTGACCGTCACCTGCTCCGCGGTGATGTCCGCGACCAGCGCGTACACCGCGTCGAGCCGGGTGTAGTCGGACGTGCGGCGGCGCACCACGCGGTCGGCGGTGACCGGCGGCTCGACCAGCGAGGGCTGGTACGAGATGCCGATCAGGGTGAAGGTGACCTGCGGCTCGCAGCGGTCCAGCCGGTAGGCGTGCGCGATGCCGAGCATCGCCGCCTCGACGTCCTCGGCGGCCTCGCCGCTGGCCAGCAGCAGCTCGCCGATGCGCAGCGTCAGGTCGAGGATGCGCGGGACGTTGCGGGTGACGGCCGCGGACGGGTGCATCTCGCGGGCGGTGCGCTCGAACGCGGGGCGCTCGGACATCGGGGTGCGCAGCAGGGTGCGCATCCGGTCCGGCCAGGGCGCCTCGCCGGGGGCGCCGGGGGTCAGGTCCGGGACCGGGATGCCGGTGGGCGGGGTGTAGCCGGCCGCCCGCCACTCCTCGGGGGTGAGGGTGTCCTCGGCGACCGAGCGGCGGCGGACCGGGCGCTCGTCCTCGACCCGCCCGGTCTCGACCCGCCCGGCCACGGACGCGGGCACCGGCTCGGACACCCGCTCGGGCTCCGGGGCCAGCAGGCCCCTGGTCTCCGGGACGGGCGGCACGAGCGGCACGACGGTGGTGGGCTCGACCACCGGGGCGGGGTGGCCGAGCAGGCCCTCGGTGGGCGGGGCGTCGGCGGGGTGCACCGGCTTCGGGGACGCCTGCCGCGGCTGTCGGGCCGCCCGGCCTCCCCTCGCCCGCTTGCCCGCACCCGGTCGGCCCCGCTTAGGCACTTCCACTCCTTGCCGCCCCTGGCGGCCGCCGGCCACCGCTCGATCTCGGGTTACACCTTGCCTGATCGAACAGCCCGACGCACATGTACGCGGCGTCCCGTGGCCGGAGCGGCGGACGCCTACCCGGCGCGGTGCCGGTCGGCGGCGGCCGCACCGGAGCGGCGTGCCCGCAGCAGCTCGACCGCCACCGGGATCACCGAGACCAGCACGATGCCGACCAGGATGGCCTCGATGTTGTCCCGGACGAACGGGATCTGCCCCAGGAAGTAGCCGAGCACGGTGACCCCGCCGCCCCACAGCACGCCGCCGACCAGGTTGAACACCACGAAGCCGCGGTAGTTCATCCTGCTCACCCCGGCCACGATCGGGGTGAAGGTGCGCACGATCGGCACGAAGCGGGCCAGCACGATCGCCTTGGGCCCGTGCCGGTCGAAGAAGGCGGCGGCCTTCTCCACGTTCTCCTGCTTGAAGACCCGGGAGTCGGGGCGGCGGAACAGGCTCGGGCCGACCTTGCGGCCGAAGAGGTAGCCGACCTGATCCCCGGCCACCGCGGCGACCACGATCAGCGCGCAGACCAGCCAGAGCGGCTGGTGCAGGTAGGTGCCGCCGGCCACCAGCAGGCCGGTGGTGAACAGCAGCGAGTCACCCGGCAGGAAGAAGCCGATCAGCAGGCCGGACTCGGCGAAGACGATGGCCAGGATGCCGATCAGGCCGAAGGTGGAGATCAGGGTGGTCGGATCGAGCCAGGACGGGCCGAGGGCGAGGCTGGTCACGGTGCGGGCACTCCGAAGGTCGGGTCTTGGCAATGGAATGGTAAAGCATTGACAAAGACTCGGGGCGGCACCGGATGGTTCCCGTCGGACGGACGGACGCGGCGCGGGCAGGGAGCGGGCCGCGCGGTGAGAGCCCGGGAACGCGTACGGCCCCGGCGGGGGCCCGGGAGGGCCGGCCCGCCGGGGCCGTACGGTCGGGGGCGGTCAGAGCCCGTAGCGCTCGACCGTCTCCTCGTGCCGGGCGAGGTCCCCGCCGGCCGCCTTGGCCAGCTCCGGCCAGGCGAGCGGATGCGCCCAGCCGCCGGTCAGCCGCAACAGCAGGGCGTCGGCCTCGGCGGCCGAGGCGGTCGGCGGCACGCCGAGGGCCGCGTAGACGCCGGGCAGGGTGTCGCCGCCCTCCGCCGGGTCGGTGATCCGGTACTCGTCGCCGCTGTACACCCAGACCGCGCACCCGGCCTCGTGCAGCTCCTCGCGCAGCGCCGACCACGGCTCGTCGCCGGGCCAGCCGCCGTCGATCCAGTACGTGGTGTACCCGGCCGGGTCGAGCAGGGTGAGCAGCTCGAACACCGGGCGCCAGCGCTGCCGCTCCTCCTCGGGGGCGTCCTCGGCCGGCGGGCGCTCCAGCAGGGCCGGGGCGAAGACCACCACGTCGCCGTGGTTGAGCGTCAGGTCGTCGCCGAGCACCGGCAGGATGCGGGCGGTGGCCGGGCCCGTCCGGAGCGCGGGCAGGTCGGACGTCGCGCCGTTGGTGCGGGTGGCGCGGATGGTGACCAGCTGCCACTCCTCGTCCACCGGGCCCTCGGGCTCGTCGAACTCGATGTCGAGCAGCGCGCCGGTGGAGCGGACCACGGCCCAGTCCCGGTTGGCGGTGGCGGCGGTGATCAGGTGCCAGAGGTCCGGCTCCTGGACCGTCCGGTGGCCGTCCTCCTCCTCGGCGGCGCCGTCGGCCGGCGCCGCGCGCTCCAGCAGCTCCAGGTACATCCGCTGGGCGGTGGCGTGGTCGCCCAGTTCGGTGGCGGCGTGGGCGGCGAGGCGGCGGGTGTTGAGCACCTCGTCGTCCAGCGCCAGGATCTCCTGGCACCGCTCCAGCGCCTCGGCCCAGCGGCCCTCGGCGGCGGCCCAGCGGGCCCGTATCCAGTGCCCGTCGGCCGGGGCGGTGACGGCCACCCGGTCGGCGAGGCGGCGTATGCCCTCGGCGTCCCGGGCGTCGATCAGCATCTCGCCGAGCGCGCCGGTCAGCTCGTGGTCGGCCGGGTCGTCCTCCAGGTGCCGCCACAGCAGGTCGGCCGCGGCGCGGGCGTGGCCGAGGCCGCCCAGCACGGTGGCCAGGAGCACCGCCAGTTCGGTGGCGCCGGCCTGCTCACCCCGGTACCGGTCCAGGGCGACGGAGAGCAGGTCGGCGCCGGTCTCGTAGGGCACCCCGACCTCGGCCAGGTGCGCCGTCAGCTCGCCCGGCGGGACGGGCAGCTCGGGCTCCGGCAGGGCCTCGGCGGCCGCGCGCAGGGCCGCGACCTGCTCCGACACGCCGTCGGTGCGCCGCAGCCGGGTGAGCTTGCGCTCTCCGGTCGCGGCGAGGGTCAGCGCCACCGTGCGGG
>NZ_LFVW01000741.1:0-5076 GCF_001182915.1 Kitasatospora sp. MY 5-36 | reverse complement strand
CCGCCCGCTGCTCGGCGCGGGACGCGACGGCGCCTCGGCGGCCGTGCTCGTCGACGCGGCGCGGCAGGCCGGGCTGACCGTCCGCATCGACCGCGGCCCCGCCGCACTGGAGCAGCCGCTGCGCGGCCCGGTCATCGCCTACCTGCGGACCCACCACTTCGTCGTCCTGGAGCGGGTCGACCGCCGGTCGGTCCGCCTGGTCGACCCGGCTGGCGGGCGCCGCCAGATCTCCCGGCAGGACTTCGACGGCCTGTACGGCGGCGTGACGGTCGCCCTGGAGCCGGGCGAGTCCTTCGAGGAGCGGCACACCCCGCTGCGCGACCGCCCGATGGTCCGCTACCTGCGGCGCTTCCTGGCCGCCCCGGGCGGCCGCTCCCTGCTCGCCCTGACCGCCCTGGTCACCGGACTGCTGCAACTGCTGGGCCTGGCCGTCCCGTTGCTCACCCGCACCGTGGTGGACTCGCTCCTCCCGCAGCACCGCACCGACCTGCCCGTCCTGCTGGCCCTGTCCGCCGTCGGCATCGCCCTGCTGACCGGACTGCTGACCGCCCTGCGCGCACTGGCGCTGCTCGCCCTGCGCCGGCGCGGCGACCTGGTGCTCACCCGCTCCTTCGTCGAACACCTCTTCCGGCTGCCGCTGCGGTTCTTCCTCGAACGGGGCCGCGGCGACCTGCTGATGCGCACCTCCAGCGTCTCCAGCACCCGGGAGACCCTGACCCAGCAGCTGATGACCGTGGCCCTGGACGGCGTCCTGCTGGTCGGCTACCTGGTCGCCGTCGTGCTGCTGCAGCCCCTCTACCTGCTGGCCGTCGCCCCGCTGTTCCTGCTCCAGCTGCTCCTGGTGGTCCACGCCCACCGCCGGCTGCGCAACCTCGCCCAACTGGAGCTGGTCGCCAAGGCGGAGGAGCAGAGCTACCTGGTCGAAGCGCTGGAGGCGATCCTGCCGCTCAAGGCGAACGGCGTGGAGAGCCGCGCCGTGGAGCACTGGCAGGGGCTGTTCACCCGCTACCAGGGCGCGATGCTGCGGCGCGGACGCGCCACCGCCGGGCTCTCCGGGGCGCAGCGGGCGATGACCTCGCTCGGGCCGCTGCTCATGCTCGGCGTCGGCGCCTGGATGGTCATGACCGGCCGCTCCACCCTGGGCACCATGCTGGCCGCGAACAGCCTGGTGCTGTCCGTCCTGGCGCCGCTGGAGACCCTGTCGACCACCGGCCAGCTCTACCTCACCGTCAACGCCCAGGTGGAACGCCTCTTCGACGTCCTGGACGCCCCGGCGGAGACCGGCGGCCGGCTGCGGCTCACCACCCGGAAGGCGACCTCGGTGGACGTCCGCGCGCTGACCTTCCGCTACCAGGCGTCCGGGCCGCCGGCCCTCAGCGGGATCGACCTGTCCGTCGCCGCCGGCGGCAAGCTCGGCATCGTCGGCCGCACCGGGTCCGGCAAGAGCACCCTGGCCCTGCTGCTGCTCGGGCTGCTCCCGCCCGACGAGGGGACGGTGCGCCACGACGGCGTGCCGATCGACCGGCTCGACCTCGCCGACCTGCGCGCCCACTGCGGCGCCGTCCTCCAGGAGCTGAGCCTGTTCGGCGGCAGCATCCGGGACAACCTGACCCTCGGGCGGCCCGACGCCGAGGACGCCGAGGTGATCCGGGCCGCGCGGATCGCCGGGCTGCACGAGGACGTGCTGGCCCTGCCGATGGGGTACGACACGCCCGTCGGCGAGAGCGGCTCGGCGCTCTCGGCCGGCCAGCGCCAACGGGTCGCCCTGGCCCGGGCCCTGGTGCACCGGCCGCGGCTGCTGCTGCTCGACGAGGCGACCAGCCACCTCGACCCGCAGACCGAACGCCATGTCGACGGCGCGCTCGCGGAGCTGGCCGTCACCCGGATCGTCGTCTCCCACCGGCTGAACGCCGTGCGCAACGCCGACCAGATCCTCGTCCTCGAACACGGCCGGATCGTCCAACGCGGCCGCCACGACGAGCTGATCGAGCAGGAGGGCGCGTACCGCCTGCTGTTCGGCACGGCCGACACCGATGTGCGCCCCGCCGCGAGCCGCTGAAGCCGACGGGCCACCGACCGACGGACCACCTTTCCGACGGGCCGCTCGACGCCCGTCCCCACGAACCCCGGTCGGCCGCCCGGCCGTCCGGTCGAGGAACCACCACCGAGAGGCAGGAACGCCATGAGCGACAACAGCACCGCCCGTGCGTGGAAGGACCCCGAGGACGCGGCCCGCGCCGTCGCCCCCGCCCACCCGTCCGGCGAGGTCGACCTCGGCCTGTTCGTCGGCGGCCTGTCCGACGAGGAGGGCGGCAGCGAGGCCCTCGGCACCGGCGGCTGCTGCCCCACCTGGGCCACCGGCACCCACTGCTGACGGCCCGTACCCCCCGTCCCGGAGCGGAAGGAGTCGAACCATGAGCGACGAGGAGATCGTCCGGTCCTGGAAGGACCCCGAGACGGCCCGCACCACCCCCGGACACCCGGTCGGCGAGCCCGACCTCACCGCCCTCAGCGGCGGCGAGGAGCCGGTGACCGTCTTCGAGATGTGCACCGGCCAGACCGCCTGCGGCACCTGCGGCGGCTTCACCTTCGGCTGCTGCTGAACGCCCCTGCCGAACGACCCTGCCGAACGACCCCGAAGGAGTCGAACCATGAGCAACGAGGAGATCGTCCGGTCCTGGAAGGACCCCGAGACGGCCCGCACCGCCCCCGGCCACCCGCTGGGCGAGCCGGACCTGACCGCCCTCAGCGGCGGTGAGGAGGCCTTCACCAACAACGATTTCTGCAGCAGCACCGACCAGAGCTGGTGCGGCACCTGCGGCAGCTTCAGCTACGGCTGCTGCTGACCCGCGCGCACCGCCTCGCACCACCCTGCACCATCCCTCACCGGGCGTCGGGTCCGGCCCTCCCCCGAGGGCCGGACCCGCGTTCGTCCCCCGGGGACGGCACCGCCCGACGCCGGGGCGACGCCCGAAGCTACGATGGTTACCCGGTGGCCGGCCCCGCGTTCCAGTGCCGCCGGGACCGGCAGTGGCGGCGCAGGAGGCGGAGATGGCGGAACCCGGGGCGAGCACGCTCGCCGAGAAGATCGAGACACTGTTTCGCACGGTCCGGCGCCCCAACCGGGAGCAGTACAGCAACGAGGACGTGGCGCGCGCCTGTCGCGAGGCCACCGGCGAGACCTTCTCGGCCACCTACCTGTGGCAGCTGCGCACCGGCAAGCGCGACAACCCGACCAAGCGCCATCTGGAGGCGCTGGCCGGGTTCTTCCACGTCTCCCCCGCCTACTTCTTCGACGACCGCTCCGAGGAGATCGTCGCCGAACTCGCCCTGTTGGAGGCGCTGCGGGACGCCGGCGTACGGAACATGGCGCTGCGGGCGGTGGAACTCTCGCCCGAAGCCCTGGACACCGTCTCCGATGTGATCGAGACTATCGCTCGCCGGGAGGCTGCCAGGGGGAAGCCCTCCCCGTGAGCACGACGTGGTGCCGCCGAGGGGACACCCGCAACGGCTGACCGGCCACGTCGGCCCCGGCGGACTGGGGAGGCGCGCGTTGCGATGGATCCGACGCCACGGCGGACTGATGCGGCGATGTCGCGCGATCAGCGAATCACTGGACCTGCCCGACCCGTTCGACGCCGCCGAGCTCGTCGCCCGCCTCGCCCGCGCCCGCGGCCGTCCGATCGACCTGATCGCCGTGCCCGCACGGCCCGGGGCACCCTGCGGGCTGCTGGTGACGACCGGCCAGGCCGACTACATCGTGTACGCCGAGGACACCAGCGAGGTGCACCGCCAGCACATCCTGGTGCACGAGTACGCCCACCTCCTGCTGGGCCACGCCGACGGCCCCTCGCCCGATCCCGGGCTCACCCGCGGCCTGCTGCCGCACCTGTCCCCGACCCTGGTCGGGAAGGTCCTGGGCCGCACCGTCTACCTCGAACCCCAGGAGCGGGAGGCCGAGTTGCTCGCCTCGCTGATCCTCAAACGCGCCCTGCTGCCCGGCGGCCGGGCGGCCAACGCCCAGTCCCGCGACGCCGAGTGGGCGCAGCGGCTCTCCCCGCTGCTGGGCCGGCGCCGCCCGACGGGCCCGCATGACTGACCCCGTCCTCGCCTGCGCCGCGGTCTTCCTGCTCGGCCTGAGCACGTACCGGTTCTTCGCCGGCCGGCACCGCGGCACCACGCCGGCCCTGCGCTACACCTGCTGCTTCGCCTGGTGCTTCGGCGCCTCCCTGGCGCTGATGGCCGGCCGGACCGGGGCGGACATCGACCACGGGACGGGCCTGGCGGGCCTGTCCTGGATGCTCACCGACCACCTCAAGATGGGCTCCGCCGGCTTCCTCGCCCTGGCCGCCGTCTCGCTGCGCCGCCCCGCCGCCGACGCCCGGGCCCTGCGCCGCCGCCAGGCCGGCGTCGCCCTCGCGGTCCTCGTGGCGACGGTCCTGTTCCTGCTCGCCCGGATCACGGAGGTCGACGGCCAGTTGGTGGCCACCGGCGGCGCCGGCCCGGCGGCGCTGGCCGGCTACGACCTGGTCAGCGTCGGCTACGTGGTCGGCTGCCTGGTCACGCTGCTGCGCCAGACGTTGTCCTGGACGCGCCAGGCCGACACCGCGGCCCTGCGCACGGCCCTCGTCCTGATCACGCTCACCGCGGCCGTCGGGCTGCTCTGGACGGCGTGGGGGGTGGACGACGTCCTGGGCGCTCTGCGCTCGGGCCGCCAGCAGAGCACCGAGGACCCCGTCTCGCTGGCGCTCGGGCGGCTGTGCGCGGTGCTGCTGCTGGCCGGTGCGACCACCCTGCTGTGGGCGCGCGCCGGTCGCGCCGCCCGGCGCTGGCGGGCCGCGTACCGCAGCTACCGGTCGCTCGGCCCGCTGTGGCGGGCGCTGCACGCGGTCTTCCCGCAGATCGCCCTCGCCGCCGGCCCGCTGCCCTTCGCCGACGCCGAGCTCGCGCTCTACCGGCGGGTCATCGAGATCCGGGACGGGCTGCTGATCCTCCGCCGCTACCGCACCGGCGAGACGCCCCCGGCGGGGCCGGAGCAGCCGCGGGGCGGCGGCGCCCGGGCCACCGACGCCGCCG
>NZ_LFVW01000740.1:0-1362 GCF_001182915.1 Kitasatospora sp. MY 5-36 | reverse complement strand
CTGGACGCGCTGGCCAAGGGCCCGGGCGAGACCTACGAGCGCAAGACCGTCACCCCCTGGCTCGGCGGCCTCTACTCCGTCTCCTACGAGCGCAGCTACCACGGCCTGCCCGTGGTCGGCGGCGACGCGGTCGTCCTCGCCGACTCCCAGGGCAAGGTCCGCGCCCTGCAGTCCGCCGCCACCGGCCCCGTCGGCGGCTCGACCGCCCCGCAGGTCAGCGCCGAGCACGCCGAGAAGACCGCCCGCACCAAGCTGGCCGCCGTCGACTCCGTCGAGTCCCGCCGCCTGGTCGTGCGCGTCAAGGACGGCACCGGCCGCCTGGCCTGGGAGACCGTCCTCACCGGCCACAAGGGCAGCGCCCCCAGCCGCCTGCACGTCTTCGTGGACGCCACCACCGGCGAGGTCGTCGACAGCTACGACGACGTGCGCGCCGGCACCATCAACAGCGAGTGGAACGGCCCCGCGCCCGTCACCATCAGCACCACCAACTCCGGCGGCTCGTACTCGCTGCGCGACCCGAACCGGCCCGGCCTGTCGTGTTCCGACTACAGCACCGGCCAGGTCTTCTCCAAGTCCAGCGACTCCTGGGGCACCGGCAGCGCCTCCAGCAAGGAGACCGGCTGCGGCGACGCGATGTTCGCGGCCCAGAAGGAATGGGACATGCTCCGCGACTGGCTCGGTCGCAACGGGCACAACGGCAACGGCGGCAGCTGGCCGGTCAAGGTCGGCCTCAACGACGTCAACGCCTACTGGGACGGCAGCACGATATCCATCGGCCACAGCCAGGCCAACAAGTGGATCGCCTCCATCGACGTCGTCGGCCACGAGTTCGGCCACGGCATCGACCAGTACACCCCCGGCGGCGCCAACAACGAGTCCGGCCTGGGCGAGGCCACCGGCGACATCATGGGCGCGCTGACCGAGTCGTACGCCAACGAGCCCGCCCCGTACGACTCCCCGGACTACACCGTCGGCGAGATGATCAACCTGGTCGGCAACGGCCCGATCCGCAACATGTACAACCCCTCCCTGGTGAGCAACAACCCCAACTGCTACTCGGCGTCGATCCCGCAGACCGAGGAGCACGCGGCGGCCGGCCCGCTCAACCACTGGTTCTACCTGCTCGCCGAGGGCTCCAACCCCGGCGGCGGCAAGCCCACCAGCCCCACCTGCAACAACTCCTCCGTCACCGGCATCGGCATCAAGGACGCCGGCCGGGTCTTCTACGGCGGCATGCTCCTCAAGACCAGCGGCATGACCTACAAGCGCTACCGCACCGCCACCCTGACCGCCGCCAAGAGCCTCGACCCGACCTGCACCTTCTTCAACCGGGCCAAGGCCGCCTGGGACGCCGTCAGCGTC
>NZ_LFVW01000739.1:0-5120 GCF_001182915.1 Kitasatospora sp. MY 5-36 | reverse complement strand
CACACCGCCCAGTACAGCCTCACCGTCGGCGGCGGGGGCACCCCCAACCCCGGCGGCACCTGGACCGCCGGCACCACCTACCAGGCGGGCGACGTCGTGACCTACAACGGCGCCTCCTACCGCTGCCTCCAGGGCCACACCGCCATGGTCGGCTGGGAGCCGCCGAACGTCCCGGCGCTGTGGCAGGCCGTGTGACCCGCACGCGCTGACACCCCGTGAAGCCGCTGCGCCGCGGCCCGTCGAGGGGGACGGGCCGCGGCGCAGCCGTACGCGCGAAACGCCCCGGGGGCGGGCCCGGACAACGGGCCGCCCCCGGGGCGTCGGTGCCGTGCGCGCGGCACGGCGGGCCGGTCAGGCGCCGCGGTCGAAGAGCTTGACGCGCAGCGGCTCCCGGGCCGGTACGTCGACCGGGTCCTGCGGGGAGAGGGTGAGGACGAACCCGCCGATCGCGATGACGGCCATGATGGCGACGGCGAGCGGGACGACGAACTGGGAGGCGGGCAGGCCGGCGGGCAGGAGCCGGTCGTCCAGCCGGACGGAGACGGAGGCCATCCCGGTGTAGTGCATGGCGGTGACCGCGACCCCGGCGATCAGGGAGGCGACCAGCGAGGCGGCGAAGCCGGTGATGTTGAGGGTCATCCACAGCGCCGCGGTGGCGGCGGCCACGGCGATGGCGATGGAGACGGCCACCAGGACGGGGTCGTAGGAGACCACGCCCTGGACCTGCATGGCGGCCATGCCGAGGTAGTGCATGGCCGCGACACCGCAGCCGGTGACGGTGCCGCCGATCAGCAGGGAGGCGAGCGTCCTGCGGCGGTAGCCGACGTACAGGACGCCGGCGCCGACGACGACGATGGCCAGCAGGAGGCTGCCGAGGGTCTCGGGGACGCGGTAGACGACGGACGAGCCGGTGACGGCGAAGCCCATCATCGCCATGAAGTGCATGGTCCAGATGCCGCAGCCGAGTTCGACCGCGGACAGCAGCAGCCACCCCAGGCGGCGGGCCGGCGGCAGGGTCAGGGCCCGTACGGTGCAGCGCAGTCCGAGCGCCGCGCCGGTGCAGGCGATGAGGTAGGACAGGACCGGGTTGATCCAGCCGTAGTGGAACCCGTCGATGTGGGCGGTGTGGGGATGCATGGCCACCTGGAGTGCGTTCGTGCGGGGGGACGGGCGGAACGCGCTTCTGCCCGGGCCGGTGCGGCGACTGCGGGGTCTGCCGGTCCGGCCGGGGATCAGGATCCGATTCCTGAAGGATCGTATAGCGACGAACAGTTTCCGCGAAATCGACAACCGGGTGAACCGATGAGGATCGGTCAGGTGAATCCGCCGGCGTCCGGCATTTCCCGGCACCCCTGCCGGTCACGCGGGGATCGGTGAAATCCCTTGCTGTACACCGGAATTGACGTGGACCCGGGCCCCGGCCAGAGCGGCGCGAGGCGGCGGAATCCATGATCGACATTACGTCGAGTAATGCGGTTTTCGCAGCGGGTGCATCCTTTTCCCTTTCGGAAAACCCCTTGGATAATCCCGCCCGTTCGGCGGGGGAGCCCCCCCGCCGAACGGCAGGGAATACCGCGGAATGCCGCGGAATTCAGCGGCGGCCCGGGATGCCGCCCGGGATGCGGCCCGGCCGACCGCGGCGGGCGGCGAAGACCCAGCGGTTGGCCGCCAGGGCGTCGTCCGGCTCCGGCGCCGGACCGCGGCCGTGCAGGGCGGTGAAGTCGTACGGGCTGCGCACGGCCACCGTCCAGCCCAGGCGGGTGAGTTCCGCGGCGGAGTCGGGGCGGGGGCCGGCGTCGAAGAGGGCGCGCAGGTCGATGCCGAGCCGCTCCCGGGCCGCGACGTACGCGGGGGCCGTGCGCACCGCCGGCGGTTCGGCGGCCACGTCCTTGAGCTCGTACGCCAGGGTGCTGCCGGGCGCGCTGAGCCGGTGCACGGTGGCCATCAGCCGCCGCTCGGCCTCGGCGGGGAGGTAGAGCAGCAGCCCCTCGGCGAGCCATGCGGTCGGCTCCGCCGGGTCGAAGCCGCCCTCCAGCAGCGGCCCGGCCCAGTCGCCGCGGAGGTCGGCGGCCAGCGGGCGGCGCTCGGTGGCGGGGGCCGCGCCCGCCGCGTCGAGGACCGCCCGTTTGAAGGCCAGCACCTGCTCGGTGTCGATCTCGTGGAGGACGCGGCCGGGCGGCCAGTCGAGCCGGTACGCCCGGGAGTCCAGGCCCGCGCCCAGGATGACGACCTGGCGCGTGCCGGCCCGCGCCGCGGCCAGCAGGTGGTCGTCCAGGACACGGGTGCGCAGCCCGAAGTAGCGCCCGAGGCGCCCCCACAGCGGGTCGGCCTCCGCGTCGGGGACCTGGTCGGGGTGGAGGGGCCAGTGCGCCGAGGCGGGGGAGGCGCGCACGAAGTGCTCGGCGAGCGGGTCGCGGGCCAGGGCGTCGGGGCGGTGGGTCTCGATGGCGCGGGCGGCCGCCACCAGCAGGGCGGTACGGCCCACTCCGGAGGCGACGCCGTGCGCCGCGGCCGCGGCCGTCCCGTCCTCCGGTCCGGTCAGGGCGTGCACGGGTCCTCCTCGTGCACGGGCGCGGTCCACGCCGCGGGGTCGTCGCCGGTGGTGGTGCGGGCGCCGTACAGGACGCGCATGAACCGCAGGACCTCGTCGTGGGGCAGGTGCAGGGAGGTGGTGCAGTCCGTCAGGACGGTGATGTGGAAGCCCTTCTGGAAGGCGGTGCGGGCGGTGGAGTCCACGCAGACGTCGGCGTAGAGGCCGGCGAAGACGAGGTGCCCGGTGCCGCCGGCGCGCAGGTGCTCCTCCAGGCCGTCGCCGAGGAAGGCGTCGAAGCAGGCCCGTTTGGTGAAGACCCGCTCGCCCGGGGCCGGGGCCACCCCGTGGAACCGGGCTCCCCAGGTGCCCTCCAGGCACTTCGGCCGCTTGCCCAGCCGCCGGTCCCGCGCGCGCCAGGCCGCGCCCTGGTGGGCGGTGTCGCCGAGGAAGCGGACGAACACCACCTCCACGCCCGCGCGCCGGGCCAGGTCCACCGCCCGGACGCTGTTGGCGACCACGGCGTCCAGGACGGCGCCGTCGCCGCCGAACCGGGCCCTGGCCACCGGCCCGGTGCAGAAGTCGTTCTGCAGGTCCACCACCACCAGGGCCGTTCCCGTCCGGGCGCTCACGGCCCGCCCACCGGGGCGGTGGATCCGGTGGACGCGCCGGGCAGGTCGAGGACGTCGACCAGCGCGTCGACCACCGCGGTGGTGGAGTGCCGGCCGCCGAGGTCCGGGGTGCGCACGCCCTTGTCGTCCAGGACGGCCAGGGCGGTCTCGACCGCCCCGACGGCGCCGGGCACCGCGGCGTGCCGCTCGGCGACGAGGGCCGCGGCGCGCAGGGTGGCCACCGGGTTGACCAGGTCGCGCCCGGCCAGGTCGTCGGCGGAGCCGTGCACGGTCTGATACTCCACCAGTCCGGCCGCGCCGGGGCCGAGGTACACGTTCTCCGTGCAGCGGCTCTCCTGCCGCTGGGCGCCGAAGCGGTCCAGCAGGACCACGTGCATGATGTCGGCCCACTCGTTCCCGGCGATCAGCAGGGTGCGGTCCGGCAGGCCGTGGGTGATGAGGTTGCGGTTCACGGTGTCGGGCTGGAACACCTCGATCCGTATGCCCAGCCGCTCGGCGATGTCGGCGACCCAGGCGTCGAACGCGCCGTCCAGGAGATGGAACTTGTAGGCCATGACGATGCGGTCGATCCGCCCGTCGGGCCATTCGCGCCGGGCCCGCTCCAGGGCGTGGCGGACGACGGCCTCGGTGGTCTCCCGGCTGAAGGCCATGGTGCGGACGACCTCTCCCGGGGTGTGCCGGTTCTCCCCGGTGTAGAAGCCCTGGGCCTGGTCGCGGACCAGGAGCAGTGACGTTTCTCCTTCCCGTAACAGGTCGACCTTGACGGCGCGCAGGCGGTGGCGCACCAGGTACAGGGACTGGGCGTTGATCGCGGTGCGGAAGACGGCCGTGGTGCCGGCGTCGGCGAGGTCTCGGCAGAACCGCTCGTAGTGCTCCGCGTCCTGCCCGGTCAGGTCCTGGATCCCGGCGGGGCCGGCCAGCGAGCGCAGCGAGACGTAGGAGTGGTAGAGGCGCGGGGAGCGGACGATCCGCACGCCCGTGGGGCGGGCGGCGGTGAGCACCCGCAGGACGCGTTCGAAGACGGCGGCGAGCTCGGGGCCGGTGCCCCGGCCCACCGCCAGCCCGATCGCGGGCTGCCCGGCGACGGGCACCGGCGCCGGGCCGGTGCCCTGGTGGGCGGCCGGGGTCACCGGGCCGTCCCGGGGACCAGGCGGTCGCCGGGGATGCCGGCCTTCTCGGGGCGGTAGTAGTCGCGGATGCCCTCCGCCCAGACGGCGACCGGGACGCGGTCGCCGTCCACCGGGCCGAACGCGTCGAACAGGGCCGTGGTGTTCCGGTGGTCGAACCCGATCGCGGTCATCAGGGTGAGGAAGTCGGGGCGGGTGACCAGGCCGTCGCCGTCCGGGTCGCCGAGCTCGGAGAGCGCCCGGGCGAACTCGTCGATGGTGGCGTCGAAGCGCTCCGGGTCGAGCACGACGGCGGTGAACTCCTCGGGGCTGATCCGTCCGTCGCCGTCGGCGTCCAGCTCGGTCACCAGCGTGCGCCAGTAGCGCTGCAGGGCGTCGAGCAGCCGGTCCCTGGCCTCCTCGTCGGCCTGGGGGAGCGCCGCGACGACACGGCTGCCCATCAGGTCGAAGTCGGCCGGTTCGATGGCGCCGTTCCCGTCGGCGTCGAACAGTGAGAACACGAGCCCGACACGGTCGGTGGCTGCGGTGGTGGGCATGGCGGTACACCTCGGTCTTCCGGACGAAGGGCGCCGGGCCCGTGCCTCGGCGACCGCTCCACTATCCGGTCCCGGCCCGGCCGTCGGCGCGCGAAGTACGGCCGGACCACCCGATCGTGGGCAATGCGCCCGCGCGCGCATGACGGGCCGGTCGGTTGGACAGATAGTCAGGCTGGCTCGTGCGACGGCCCGCAGCCGCCGCCGGGGTGCCGCCCGGCCCCTCGCGCGTGGCGAGGGGCCGGACGACGGGGCCTACGGCGTTGCCGCCCGGCCGGTGGGGCCCGGCGAGCGGCCG